>JALFNZ010000174.1 GCA_022774085.1 Bacteroidales bacterium | reverse complement strand
TTCTGGTCTGACGGAGCTCAGGTCATTTCTCCAGTTGACAAGGACATCGTTGCCGAGGTTGCAAAAATCACCGACCCGTCGATGGTCAAGTTCGAAAGGGGAGAGAACGCTGCACCGATTGAGGTCATGAGCCATGAAATGGATGAGGCTTATCTCAATGCTGTTTCAACCCTCATGCTTTCTCCTGAGTCACGCGAGCGCCATAAAGATATCAAGATTGTCTATACTCCTATACACGGTTCAGGTGTGAGCATCATTCCTGAGTTCCTCGCAAAGCTCGGTTTCGAGAACATCTACCATGTTCCTGAGCAGGATGTAGTCGATGGAAACTTCCCTACAGTTGATTCACCTAACCCTGAGGAGCCGGGTGCTCTTGCAATGGCCGTTGAGGTTGCAAACCGCGAGGGCGCAGACGTTGTGATGGCAACAGACCCTGATGCAGACCGTCTTGGAATCGCAGTCCGCGACAATGAAGGCAAGATGGTTCTTCTCAATGGAAACCAGACCGCTTCAATCCTTACATACTACATTCTCCGTCGTTGGAACGAGCTCGGCAAACTTGACAGTACAAAATATTGCGTGAAGACCATCGTTACCACAGAACTTATCCGCGCAATTGCTGCCAAATATGGTGTGAAGGTTTACAATGTCCTCACAGGATTCAAGTGGATTGCCAATATCGTCAAGGAGAACGAAGGCAAGGGCGAGTTCATCTGCGGAGGCGAGGAAAGCTACGGCTTCAATATCGGCGAGTTTGTACGCGACAAGGATGCTCCTATTTCATGCGCCATGGTTGCAGAATGCGCTGCATGGGCAGCTGACCAGGGCAAGACTCTCTATCAGCTCCTTCAGGACATCTATGCTGAGTTCGGCTACTACAAGGAGTCGCTCATTTCAGTTGTACGCAAGGGCAAGGCCGGTGCAGAGGAGATTGCAGCAATCATGACCAACTACCGCAACAACCCTCCTAAGGAGATGGCAGGTTCACCAGTTGTGAAGGTTCTCGATTACAGCAAGCCGGAGACAACGGGTCTGCCAGCATCAAACGTCCTCCAGTTCTACAATGAGGCCGGTGATGTTGTGACCGTACGCCCTTCAGGTACAGAGCCTAAGATCAAATTCTATTTCGGAATCAAAGGCTCTGACGCAGATGCGAAGAATGAAGTTCTCCGCGCCCAGTTCGGAAAATAAGTCCGGAATTACAGGATATTCAAGCTCTGCTCTTTGATTTTCTCAAGTTCGTCTTTCATCTTGACGACGAGTTTCTGAATCTCAGTGTGATTGGCTTTTGAACCTGTAGTATTGATTTCACGACCCATTTCCTGTGCTATGAAACCGAGTTTCTTGCCTGGAAGCGGGTCGTTTTCCAATGTATCCAGGAAGTATTTGCAGTGCTGGCGAAGTCTTACCCTCTCTTCATTGATGTCCAGTTTTTCAAGATAGAAAATCATTTCCTGCTCAAGCCTGCTCTGGTCCGGTTCAGCCTTGATTTCTGCAAAACGGTTCAAAATTTTTTCTCTTATCTGGCAGGTCCTCTCAGATTCATACTGCTCTATTTCAATGGAACAGGCCATTATGTTGCCAACTTTTGACTCGACGTCAGCATGCAGGACTGCGCCTTCCTTTGACCTGAATGCATTGATGTTTTCAAGTGCCTGATCGATGCAGGCATCCACAACCGGCCAGTTTTCATCAGTGATGACATCCTGTTTTTTCGAATCAATCACTTCCGGCATCCTGAGGATGGTGGCTAGAAGGTCGTTCGGGTTCTGGCTCCACAGATTGGTTGCTCCGATTTTTGAACCGAGGGCAGAAATCTGTCGGTAATAATCCATTGCCAGATCCATGTTTATCTGTTTTGCATTTTCCGCTGCATTCGGTTCATAAGTGATGAAAAAGTCAATGTTGCCTCTGTTGAGCGCAGCGGCGATTTTTTGCCTGACGGCAATTTCCTTATCCTTTGGAAGGAGGGATGTCTTGATGCTGATGTCGGCTGTCTTTCCGTTGAGTGAACGGATTTCCACAGTGATTTTTCCGCTTGATATTGTTGTTTCGGCTTTGCCGTAGCCTGTCATTGACTTAACCATAATTGTGACTTTATTATATTTATACGTATAAAATCGAAAATTAAGACACAAAAGTACGGAATAATATTTATATTTGCGAGATTATTTCTAATAATTGGATACCCAAAGGACGGACATATTTGACAAGAAGATAAAAGAACCGTATATATGGAAGAAATCAATAAAGAAACCACTGAAACAAGGAATCTGAACTTCCTTGAGGAAATTATTGAGTCGGACCTCGCTTCCGGCAAATGTGATAGTATCATGACCCGTTTCCCTCCGGAACCGAACGGCTATCTTCATATAGGACACGCAAAAAGTATATGCATCAACTTCGGACTCGCTAAGAAATATGGCGGAAAGACCAATCTGAGGTTCGATGATACCAACCCTGTTAAGGAGGATACCGAATATGTGGATTCCATCAAGGAAGATATCCATTGGCTCGGCTTCGATTGGGAGAATGAAAGATATGCCTCTGACTATTTCGACCAGCTTTATGAATGGGCTGAACTCTTGATACAGAAAGGATTGGCCTATGTTGACGACCAGACTCAGGAGCAGATTCGAGCCGGCAGGGGTACCGTGCAGGTCCCTGGTACTGAGAGTCCTTGGCGTAACCGTAGCGTGGAGGAAAACCTCCGCCTTTTCCGTGAAATGAGGGATGGCAAATATGCCGACGGTGAGAAAGTGCTCCGTGCGAAGATTGACATGGCACATCCGAACATGCTCTTCCGCGACCCTCTGCTCTACCGCATCATCCACACTGATCATCACCGTACCGGCAACAAATGGTGCATCTACCCTATGTATGACTTTGCCCACGGCCAGAGCGACTCAATCGAGCACATCACACATTCAATCTGTACCCTTGAGTTCGATGTCCACCGTCCACTGTATGACTGGTTCATTGAGAAACTTGGCATTTTCCCGTCACATCAATATGAGTTTGCCCGCCTGAATCTCACATACACAGTGATGAGCAAGCGTAAACTTCTCGAACTTGTAAAGAATAATTTCGTAAGCGGCTGGGACGATCCTCGTATGCCTACCATCTGCGGTATCCGCCGCCGTGGTTACACTCCTGAGTCCATCCGCATGTTCGCAGAGAAGGTCGGAGTTGCCAAGAGAGAGCAGCTGATTGACCTCCAGCTCATGGAATGGTGTGTACGTCAGGATCTCAACGAACGTTCCAACAGATATATGGTGGTTCAGGATCCTGTCAAGCTGACTATCACAAACTGGGAAAAAGGAAAGATAGAGTGGTTTGATGCTCCGCTGAATCCAGCTGACCCTGAGGGACCATCACGAAAAGTTCCTTTCACAGGTGAGGTTTATATTGAAAGAAACGACTTCATGGAGGAACCTCCGAAGAAGTATTTCCGTCTCAAACCAGGTGGGGAGGTACGTTTGAAATATACCTATATCATTAAGTGCGAGGAAGTCATAAAAGATGCAGAAGGCAATATTGTTGAAATCAAATGTACATACGACCCTGCATCCAAACCTGGAGCAGGGGAGTGGAGAAGCGTCAAGGGCACAATCCACTGGGTTTCAACCGAGCATGCCAAGGAGGTGGAGCTTCGTCTTTATGACAAACTCTTCACAGAGGCCGAGATGGGTAGCATACCTGAAGGACAGGACTATAAGAGCTATCTGAATCCTGATTCCCTGATAGTTGCCAAAGGCTGGGCTGAACCTGCCCTGCTTGAGGATAATTCAGGCATCGCCGTCCAGTTCGAGAGAGTTGGATATTTCTTCAAGGATCCGGACAGCACTCCTGACCATTTTGTGTTCAACAAGACTACAGCCCTCAAGGACAGTTTTAAGTTCTGAAAGGGCTGGCCTATTTCAGGAAAACGAAAAATACGGCGAGAATCAGACAGAAAAATGCCGCTATGTGGTTCCACTGAAGGGACTGGCCTTTAAATACCAATGTAACAATCAAGGTGAAGACGGTAAGTGAGATAACTTCCTGAATCACCTTGAGTTGCATAAGGTTGAACGGTCCTCCGTTATCCACGAATCCTATCCTGTTGGCAGGCACTTGGGCGCAGTATTCGAAAAATGCGATAGCCCATGAAAACAATATCACCGCAATCAGCGGCCAGCTTGTGGATATCTTCATTTCCTGAAGCTTGAGGTGCCCGTACCAAGCGAATGTCATGAAAACATTGGATACAACGAGCAGGAGAATTGACCATAAAGCTCTCATAAGATTTTCTTCGTATTGTTCAGGGATTTGTTACAAATTTATTCGTGAAGCTCCATGCGCTTTTCCGCAAGGGCTTCCCATTTTGTACCTGGACGACCGTAATTTGCATAGGGATAGATACTTATGCCTCCTCTTGGAGTGAAAATCCCGGTCACTTCGATATATTTAGGATCCATCAGGCGGATAAGGTCCTTCATGATTGTATTTACGCAGTCTTCATGGAAGTCTCCATGGTTGCGGAAACTGAACAGATAGAGTTTCAGGCTTTTGCTTTCCACCATCCTTACGTCAGGGATGTAGCTGATACGTATTTCAGCAAAGTCCGGCTGGCCTGTGATAGGGCACAGGCTGGTGAATTCCGGGCAGTTGAACCTTACCCAATAGTCGTTGTCCTGATGTCTGTTGACAAATGTTTCCAGCACCTCGGGCGCATAATCGCTTTTGTACTCTGTCTTCCTGCCAAGTGCTGTCAGACCGTCAATTTCTCTATTTGTTTTGTTTTCCATGACCTCTGCATTTCAATATGGCCGCAAAAGTATGTAATTTACCATTCATAACAAAATAATTCGTAACTTTGCAAAGTCGCTGGTGTTATCTTGCGGCATGTCCGTATTTGCAGGACTGTGTTAAAAGACAGGTATTCATATAAAAATTATTAATATGACACTCATTAAATCAATTTCAGGCATACGCGGTACAATAGGCGGTGCTCCGGGGGAAGGCCTTTCTCCAATTGACATCGTGAAGTTTACATATGCTTATTGCGAGAAACTAAGGGAACGTCGTCCTAAACCATCCGGCGAAAGATACAAGGTAGTGGTCGGCAAGGACGCACGTCTGTCAGGCGATATGGTGGAACAGCTCGTTTGTGGCACCCTCCTTTCATGTGGGGTCGATGTTGTCAAGGCTGGTTTCGCTTCCACTCCGACAACTGAGATGGCCGTGACTTTCTGTGGTGCTGACGGCGGCATCATTCTCACTGCTTCACACAATCCTAAACAGTGGAATGCGCTGAAACTTCTCAACGAAAAGGGTGAATTCCTCAATGCACAGGAAGGGGCTGCGATTCTGGAATGTGCTGAAAGAGAGGATGCTTTCAATTTCAGCGACGTCGATTCTCTCGGAACAATCGAAGAGAGGGATTTCACTGATGAGCATCTGGATGCTGTGCTGGCTTTGGATGCAGTTGATGTTGAAGCTGTACGTAATGCACATTTCAAAGTTGCGCTTGATGCTGTGAATTCTGTCGGTGGCATCATTATGCCAAGACTTTTGGAAAGACTGGGTGTTGAATGTGTCAGGGTGAATTGCGAGCCTACCGGTCAGTTCGCCCATAATCCTGAGCCTCTGCCGGCAAATCTCACAGAGCTTTCCGAGGCTGTGGTTGCCAACAAGGCAGATTTAGGTATTTCAGTGGATCCGGATGTTGACCGTCTGGCCCTAATCTGCGAGAATGGCAAGCCTTTCGGTGAGGAATATACTCTTGTAAGTGTGGCTGACTATCTGCTTTCAAGGGTTTATGACCAGGCTCTCAATACTGGAAAGTCCATGGAGGAGATTGCTGCTCCTTACTCGATGACCACATCCTCAAACCTGTCTTCTTCAAGGGCTTTGAGGGATGTGACAGAGAAATATGCAGGTGAATATCATGCTGCGGCAGTAGGTGAGGTGAATGTGACGACCAAGATGAAGGAGTGCGGCGCTCTTATCGGCGGTGAAGGCAACGGAGGTGTTATTTATCCTGCTCTTCACTATGGTCGTGATGCCATGGTTGGCGTGGCACTGTTCCTTACCAATCTTGCTTACAAGAAAATGAAGGTTTCTGAACTTCTGGGCACTTATCCGCAGTATGTGATTGCAAAGAATAAGATTGAACTTTCTGACAAGGCTTTGATAGACACTATTCTGGAGAAAATCAAAGAGGTCTATGCTTCAGAGGATATCAACACTGTCGATGGCGTGAAGATTTCTTTCGAGTCCCGCAAGGAGTGGGTTCATCTGAGGAAATCGAATACTGAGCCTATCATCCGCATATATGCTGAGGCTGCTACTGCCGAGGCCGCTGATGCTCTGGCCGGTGAGATTATTGCCATTGCTAAGAAGATTATTGGTTAATGTTCTCATTCAGAACTACTTCACTTGAGGAACAGCTTGACAAGGCGCTGCTTGAGGGCAGCGTCGGCTGTTTCTGTACCCACAATTGCTGGGATCCCGGACGCGGAAGATACCTTTATGATATTTTTCGTGAGAGGGGCAATCTGAAAACTATTTTTTCTCCTCGTGATACCGAACTTACACCGTTGACCAACCATATTGAGTTTTCTGCTGAAGAACTTGTCGGCCTGAATGCCGTGGTGGTGGAGATCCAGGATGTCGGTACCAGGTATTTCAACTACACAAAGGATGTGATGCGTCTTATGACCGTGCTCAAGGATATGAAAGATGAGGCTCCTTCCTTATATATTGTGGACCATATCAATCCTGCCGGCAGGGTAGTGGAGGGCACCATGCCTTCTGCAGTGGTGGAGGATTATGTACCGAAGGTTGCTCATCGGCATGGACTTACTCTCGGTGAACTTGCCAATCTGTATCATAGTGAGATAGGGGCAAAGTTTGCCCTGCATGTAATCTCGGCTCTTGCTGCAGAGTCAAGCAAGCAGTTGCTTCCTTGGGCGATTGCTCCGGCTTCGGATATCCCCGGACTCTTTACTTGCGATATGTACAGCGGGGGCGGGCTTTGGAACAATACTAACATCACTCCCGGCATAGGCACTGCCCGTCCGTACGAGTATCTCGGTGCGCCTTTCGTGAAGCCTTCTACCATGGAACCTGTTCCTGTAGCACCGGGAGCGCTCATCAGGCCTTGTTCTTTCACGCCTTCTTGCGGAAAGTACGAGGGCAAGAAGTGTTTCGGCTATCAGATTTTACTTGAGCCGGGTGCTGAATATCATTCTTTCATGCATACGCTTCAGTTGCTGAGATATTTTCGTGAGCGTTATCCGGAATTCCGTCTGGAAGATGGCTTTGCAGCCAAGTTGTCGGATGAATTCCTCCTTGGCTACATTGACGGCGAGGCTTCAACCTTGCAGATGCGTGAACACGTCAAGCTCGAAGAACAGAAATGGATTCGCAAAGCAAAGAAGTTCACTCTCTACGACGACCAGCCTTACCGCATCAAATAACTGCCTATGCAACCATTATTTGAAAGTTTCGTTGAAATTTGTTGGAATATAGAAAATTAAGTAGTAAATTCGCGGCTCGAAAATTAGTTAACTAAAATTTTAAGGATTATGAAACAAGGAATTCATCCCGAAACCTACCGTCTTGTAGCTTTCAAGGATATGTCAAACGACCAGGTGTTCATCACTCGTTCATGCGCTAACACCAAAGAGACCATCGAAATCGAGGGTGTTGAGTACCCAGTGGTTAAACTCGAGATTTCTAACACTTCTCACCCATTCTACACTGGTAAGATGAAACTCGTTGATACTGCAGGTCGCGTCGACAAATTCTACCAGAGATACGCAAACAAGAAGAAATAATTCTTCTCCGACATACGGTACACAAGAGGCTGGAATATATTTCCGGCCTCTTGTCGTATATTGGTTTTGCAGAACTTCTGTGAAAAGTTTTTTCCCGGATGAATGATGTGGATATTGGTTATAGGGCCTGGTAGGAATTGTGGTGTGAGGTATAGGTCTGGGCTTGGTTGGTCTGTGGATGGATTATTGTTATGCTGAGGGCGTGCAGGTGGAGTCTGGAGGCTGGGTTTGTGCTGGCATACTTCGCTGCTTTGAATTGTTCAGAAGTGTTATGCTCTGAGGCGGATGTAGCTGGGGAAGTGTCGGGGAGTGGCTGAAAGAATCGTGTCGGAGGGACGATGGTGGAACCGTATAGGAGGTCGCCTATGATAGGGCGGCCCAAACCGAGGGGATGGGCTGAGTGAACACGGAGCTGGTGGGTGCGGCCAGTCTGCGGGTGAAATTCGATGTCGGTGCTGCCGTCCGGGTTGTTCCGGATTATTCTGTAGAGTGTTATGGCTTCTTTGCCATTTATGATGTCTGCTTTCTGACGTGGCCTTTCATCGTAGTCTGGGCTTAAACTTATTGAAATCTTGCCGCACGGGTCTTCGGGGCATTTTGTTATTTCATCCTTGTTTGAAGAATGTTCCTTAATGCTTATTGCAGAATCTGACGGACAGACTCTTGCTATGTATGTTTTTTTGACGGTCCTGTTTTCGAACTGGGAGTTCAGGATGGCTTGACCTGCAGGTGTCCTGGCAAATATTATAACCCCTGAGGTGTCCATGTCAAGCCGGTGGACACTCAGGATGGGACCTTCGATTCTTGCCTCAAGCCATTCCTGGAGGCTGAATCTGCCATCCATGCCTGGGACGGAAGGCATTCCGGATGGTTTGCTTACAACGATTATTGCTTCATCCATGTGGATGATGACTGGTTGCCCACAGGTCTGGCAGTCGCAATTTGGAAGTTCCTTAAGCATATAACTAAGGAGAGGACCGCATTTGGAAGTACATGATGGATAGAAATGACCATGGACGCGTACGGCGGTCAGTGGAGATTGACCATACCAGAATTCCCCCATTGCAAGTGGGGTAAGGTTGTTACGGAATGCATATTCGAGCAACTTTGGTGCGGCACAGTCACCTGTTCCGCCCGGAGGAATCAGGTTCTTTGATGCAAAAATATCCCATATATCTGATTGATTACCAAGTATATCGTGAACTATATATTGGTGGAATATCCATTTCTGGAGCTCGTCTGACATTGCACGGCGCTTTGCACGAAACATGGCAATCTGTCCGCAGAATTCTTTTTCTGAATTCTTCAGTGAATCAATACGTTCCTGCCATTTCTTTTTTAGCCGGTGAAGAGATGCCTTTTCATGCTGACTTTCCCGTATCAACTTATTTTCCTCTTCCGATGACAATGCATGCTGACGGATAGCAATGCGTTTCTGACGAGAGATTGAAATCGAAACTTTCATCTCATTTATCTCATTTTCAGCAGTTTTCTGGTCAGATTCAAGCTGAGAGCGTATGGATGACAGTTCAGGACTCACCTCAAGCGAACGAATAGTGTCATTCATTTTGGAAATCTCTTTCTCAAGGGTTTTGTAATGTCCGTCTGGAATTGTTAGGTCGCAGATTGGCGGGACGAAACCTTCAATTATGCTATGGCCACCGGCAATGCCGGAAAATCCGCTGAGGAAACCAATTTTTCCGTCAGTATCTTTTACTACAAGGACTCCGAGCATTTTTCCCTCTGAAAACGAGGATGACAATTCTTTGCTTGAATCAATCCGGTCCATAAGAACGCGCGCGGCTATCCTGACTGCTTCACAAGGAATATATCTGAATGGATTATTGAACTGTGAAGGCAGCCATTTGTCAGGAAGAGAATCTGAGACTTTGCCAGAGGGGCCGGTGCAGGGAAATATGTCGTTGAAATATGTTATCAGGTGCATTGGTGGTAATTGTCAGAGCATGAACGGAAAAACAAGCCGTTATTGTTGCGTTCGGAACTGACGGCACCAAGGCTGCAGGCCACAGGACTCGCATTTTGGTTTGCGTGCGGTGCAGATATAGCGTCCGTGAAGGATGAGCCAGTGGTGGGCTGTAGGCCTGAGTTCGGGAGCAAAGCCTTCGGTCAAATCTTTTTCCACAGCCTCTACAGTGGAACCGTCAGATAGACCTATCCTGTGGGAAACCCGGAAAACATGGGTGTCAACGGCAATTACAGGCTTGTTGTAAATAATCGAGGCAATGACATTTGCAGTCTTGCGTCCGACTCCTGGCAGAGTCTCGAGTTCTTCTGGTTCTGAAGGGACCACACCATCGAAATCTGAAACCAGTTTTGAAGCCATTCCAATCAGATGCTTTGCCTTATTGTTCGGAAATGAGATTGATTTGATCAGTTCATATACTTCCTCGAAAGACGCAGCTGCCAAATCTGCAGGCTCAGGAAAACGTTTGAAAATCTCAGGGGTATGCATATTTACCCTTTTGTCGGTGCACTGGGCCGACAAAATCACTGCTATCAGCAGGTGAAAAGGGGAGTCGTAATGGAGCTCACTTTCGGCCACTTCCATGTTTCGCTCAAACCAATCGGTTATATGCGCAAATAGCTGTTTATCAATCATTTATTTCTGATTAGAGTCTTAGAATGATGGATCAGATGGTAGCTTCGAGGTCGATGGCCTCTTCGTCTTCCTGCAGGGTGCATCTCTCATCTTTGCAGACCATCACTTTCCCAGGATATTTGTCAAAAATCTGACGGTTGTGAGTTACCATTACGATGGCTGTGCCCTTTTCTCGGTTGATACCGGTGAGAAGCTTCATGATGCCGTCGGCAGTTTCATTGTCAAGATTGCCAGTCGGTTCATCAGCAATAATCACCTCAGGATCATTCAGAAGTGCCCTTGCAATCGCGACCCTCTGCTGCTCACCACCAGAAAGCTGATGAGGCATCTTGTGAGCCTTGAGCTCCATGCCAACGGCCTTCAGGACATATTCAATCCGCTCATTCATAGCCTTTTCCTGTTTCCATCCGGTAGCCTTCAGAACGAAAAGCAAATTGTCCTCCACAGTTCTGTCCATCAAAAGCTGAAAATCCTGGAAAACAACACCCATCTTCCTGCGAAGATAAGGTATTTCCTTGTCCTTCAAGCCATCAAGCTTATATCCACAGGCTATTCCTGAACCTTTCTTCAAAGGACTTTCAGCGATAATGGTCCTGATAATGGACGTCTTTCCAGTACCGACCTTACCCACGATATAAACGAAATCTCCAGGATAGACTTTCATGTCAAGGCCATAAATTACAGTGGCATCTCCGCCGAGGATATCAGCATTTTCAAAAGAAATAACAGGGCTTTTCTCTTCCATATCAAAATTATCAGTTATAAACACACAAAAGTAGCTAAATTTTACTAAATTTGTAAGATATTTGGCTGAAGTTTCGCAAAAGGTTTGGCTTCTTGATATAAAGAGTGTTCATTAGCGAAATACAGGCCTTTGATGACAAAAAATATTATTATGAGAAGGTATAAAAGCCTATTGATTCTGACATTGGCGGCAGCGCTTATTCATCCTAGAGGAGCAGACGCCCGCATAAATATGCCGGCATATTCGGCAGACGCACTGACAACTGTCAGCAACACGGAAAATTATGCGGGAATGAACCATATGCTCCGGATTCTGAGGGCATCTATGTACAGCCGCAGCGAAATCCTGGCAGAAATAGCAGGAAACAGATACGCAGGAACCGAACCACAGGCATATTCCATCCTCTGTGACGTGGTGATGAACACACCGGGCTATGTCGGGAAAATGAACCAATTCCTCAAGGATAACCCACAGTCTGCCCTTGCAGCGCAGATTCGCTTCTGCCATGCATCCAACCTTTTCGATGAAGGAAGGTATGCTGAAGCCCTTGAAGTATTTGACATCCTCAGTACCAAGAAGATAGCCAAGTGCGACAGAAGCGAATATCTCTTCAAGAAAGGCTATTGCAGCCTCGAAAACGGCAACAGCTCCAGAGCCCTGGACCTGCTGATTCAAGTGGACAGGCTCCCATTGACCGACTTCACTGCACCTGCCAGATACACAATGGGTTACATCCATTATACCAATTCCGACTTCGAAGAAGCAATCAAATGGTTCGAGCAGTCGGCCAAGGATGACCGCTTCACGGAAATCTCCGAATATTACCTCCTTGAATGCCATTTCATGCTCAAGGACTATGAATATGTCACAGACAAAGGCATCAAGATGTATGAAGCCGTTCCGGAAGGCCGCAAACCTCATCTGGCAAGGATAATCTCCGAATCCTACCTTGTGCTCGGCGACCCTGTCAATGCCAGGAAATACTACAATTTCAACCAGCAGGAAGGCGGCAAGCCTAAAACCCGTGCAGACTGGTTCTACAGCGGTTCTGTCCTCTATGCAGTCGAAGACTACAAAGGTGCAATCGACAATTTCAACATGATGGGAATGCGTGCCGATTCAATCGGACAGATTGCTAACTACCACCTTGGATACAGTTACATCCAGACCAAGAACAAGGTCGCAGCCCTCGACGCATTCAAGGACGCAGCAATGGTGCATTTCGACGAAGACATGGCACAGGACGCATATTTCAATTATGCAAAACTTGCCTTTGACCTGAACACTGACACTTCAGTTTTCCGTGACTACCTCCAGAAATACTCCGACGTGGCACAAGGTGACCGCATCAACGCCTACATTGCCGTTGCAGCTCTCTACAACAGAGATTACGAAGGAGCAGTGGAAGCCTATGACAAAATTGACGACCTAGACCCGGGAATGAAGTCCAACTATATGAAAGCCAACTATCTGAGAGCAGAACAACTCATCTCGTCCGGTTCTTACAGACTCGCAGTCCCATGCCTAAGGACCGCTGCATATTACTCAGAGAAAGGTAGCCGCATAAACCAGCTCACCCGCTTCTGGCTTGCCGAAGCATACTACCGCAACGACCAGTATGATCAGGCTCTGGACATCCTCACAGACCTGTACAATGTCTCAGCAATGCACGGAATGCCCGAAGGCAGCCTCATTCCTTATAACATAGCTTACTGCAAATTCGACCAGGCAGACTATAATGGCGCGGTCAAATGGTTCGGCGAATATCTCGACGAACCGAAAACGGCTTTCCGTAAGGAAGCCCTGACCAGGATGGCGGACTCATACTTCATAATGAAAGACTATAAGAATGCCCTCTCCATATATAACAGTGTACTGGACAACTACCTCGACGTCAACGATATATATCCATACTACCAGGCGGGAATATGCTACGGCCTGCTCAACGATTCAAAGAAGAAAATCGAACTCCTGAGCCATGTGAACGATGCATCGACAGATGCAAAATTCTACCCGGAGGCAATGTTCGAACTCGGAAGATCTTATGCTGTCAAGGAAGATGATGAAAATGCATTCAAATGCTTCAATACCATAGCAGAAGTAGTCAAGGACAGCACGTTCGTAGCGAAAGCCTATATTGAAATGGGATCGCTCGCACGCAACCAGTCACAGTTCAACGAGGCTCTGGGCTATTATAAGACCGTAGTTGAACAGATGCCTCTATCAGGCTGCGCGGAAGATGCACTCCTTGCAATCGAATCTATCTACCAGACCAGGAACACACCGGAAGAATATCTCGCCTATATCGACAGCATAGGCAAGGGAGCAACCAAGACAGAAGACGAGAAGGAAAGCATGATATTCAACTCAGCTGAGCAGATTTTCCTCTCGGAAAACTACCAGAAAGCCTTGATCGCGCTGAAAAATTACACCGACAAATATCCTGACGGTCAATACGTTTATAAAGCTGACTTCTACATGGCAGAGTCTTACAAGCATCTTGGAAAGAGCGAACAAGCCTGCGATTGCTACAAACGAGTGATTGAAGGCGGAGAAGGCTCCTTCGTGGAACTCTCCATGCTGAACTTTGCTTCAATCTCATATAGACTTGAGCACTGGGACGAGGCATATGGCGCATATTCATCACTTCTGTCGTCGGCAAAACTCGAATCTAATACATTCGAAGCACTCAAAGGCATGATGCGCTCGGCATACAGAGGACATAAAGTTAACGAAAGCATCAAGAGCGCAGACAATCTCATGGCTGACCCACGCTGCGACAAAGCCCTCAAGGAAGAAGCCGAATACATCAAGGCCAAATCCTATCTTTCATCAAGCCGCAGGGATGAAGCTTTCTCGATACTTGAAAGACTCTCTGAGGACACCAAATCTGCTTATGGCGCTGAAGCAGCCTACCTTATTATTTTGGACTGTTACGACAGCGGAAGATTCGAGGACGTACAGACCAAGGTCTATGCATTTGCAGACTCAGGTTCATCTCAGAATTACTGGCTTGCCAAGAGCTTCATAGTCCTGGGCGACTCCTTTGTTGAAAGCGGTCAGATCAGGCAGGCACGCGCAACCTTCGAGAGCGTCCGAGACGGATACAAGAGCGAAGGCGCAGGCGATGACGTGATGGACAACATAATGATGAGACTGAAAAAACTTGACGAAATGGAATCGAACCGCCAATAGCCTGGTTTAACAGACGTAAGTAAATGATTATGAGAAAATTATATATGATATTGCCGGCAGCCATGTTTCTTGTTGCATCAGGCCTTGCCAGCGCCCAGAACCTGGACCCGACAGTGGAGGTAAGAAGAACTTATGAAGGTAAACTCCTTGAGGCCCATAAACCGCAACTCTCAATGTCAGTGCCGGATTCACTGACCAGATTCGACTTGGATTTCGACTATTCGGTTTTCGAAACGCCATATAAGGGATCATATGAATTCAACCCTTACCGGCTGAGCATGACACCGGTCCAGTCGGTAAGAAGACCTGGAAAATTCTACCTTAGGGCAGGCGCCGGATATGAACTTCATCCGGAATTTGACCTCGTCTGGAGCCCGGTGCAGATGGACAGACTCAGACTCGATGTATATGCGAATCATCGTTCATTCATAGGCAATTACAGAGGAATGCAGCTTAAGGCTGAGGGACAGACTGAAGGACAGACCGGCGGGCTGAATAAACTTGTCAATAATGGCAACAAGAATTTCGGCTACGACCTCTTCACCAACGCAGGGACCCACCTTCGTTACGACTGGCTCAAAGGCAGACTCGACTTTGGCGCTGCATTTTACGAAATCGCCCAGAAAGACTGGATTCGTAAACGCGAATTCAATGCCCTGGATGTGAATGTCGGCCTGTCATCAAAATCGGATAAAGAGGAATATTTTCTTTATGACATAAAAGCAGCATACCGGTTTGCCGATGACAGGATGAACCTCGAACCATATGCAAGAACAAATGAGCACATGATCGGGGTGGATGCCCGTCTTGGCCAAGTTTTTGGAACAGCCGGCAACCTGTTTTTCGATGCAGGAGTAAACATGGCCTTTTATACAGGAGCAGCAGAGACCTCGGCAGGAAATTTCAGTCTCACTCCGCATTATGTATTCAGCCTCGGACGTTGGAACTTTGACCTCGGAGTCAGGGTAAGCGCAATCATCCCGTTCAAGGAAGGAGAACTTTTCCTGACCGGAGGGCAATATGTCTATCCTGACGTAACTCTTTCAGTAATAGCCATTCCAGATGCCATGAAAGCATATATACATGTCGGAGGAGGAGAAAAACTCAACACCTTGTCGGCAATCTTAACGGACGACAGGCATGCAGACCTCAGCTGGTCAAAAGGAGCAGCCGTTCTGGACAATTCCGTTGAAAGGGTATCTGCCACCCTCGGCTTTGAAGGACGCATTACATCATGGTTCGGATACCATCTCAGAGGAGGATATGTCAACTATAAGAACATGATGCTCAGTGGATTACATGAAATGAAGGCTGAAGACGGAACACTTCTGCTTCCTTATGCCGGCTACTGCGCATGTCAGAGCGCCTTTGCAAGTCTGGACTGCCATCTCAACACTGAATCCGTGGACTTCAACATTTCCACAACCTATAACCATATATGGATGAAAGAACCTCTGAACGGTCTTCTGAAACCGGCGGCATTCCAGGGAGAGGCTGGCGTGACCTATAATTGGAAAAGAAGAATTTATGCCGGTGTGGATTGCGGATGGGCCACTGCCCGAATCAGCGACAGTACCATAGTTCCGGGATGGGCTGACCTTGGAGTGAATCTGGAATATGTCATCAACCGGAAAATTTCCCTGTGGGCCAGGGGAGGAAATCTGTTGAATATGTCCATCCTCCGAAGCCCTCTTTATGCTGAAGGCGGTATCAGCGGAACCATTGGCATTTGTGTGAATTTATAGGGACATAGGACCGGAATCCAAGAAAAATTGCTAAATTTGTCCGTTTGTTTATAATTAAAGGAGAAAATACTCAAATGAGCGAAGAAACAATCAACAATACAGCGGCGGAGCAGTACTCCGCCAACAGCATTCAGGTGCTTGAAGGACTTGAGGCAGTCAGAAAAAGGCCTTCGATGTATATCGGTGACATAGGAGAGAGAGGTCTTCATCACCTTGTATATGAGGTTGTCGATAACAGTATCGATGAGGCTTTGGCCGGTTATTGTTCACATATTGAAGTATATATCAACGAAGATAATTCCATTACAGTGAAGGACAACGGTCGAGGAATCCCGACCGGAATGCACGAAAAAGAGCATCGTTCTGCCCTGGAAGTCGTCCTCACGGTGCTCCATGCAGGAGGTAAATTCAGCAAGGACAGCTATAAAGTGTCCGGAGGTCTGCACGGAGTCGGCGTATCCTGTGTGAACGCATTGTCAGATTACCTTAAAGCAGAAATCCATAGGGAAGGCAAAGTCTTCGTACAGGAGTATTCCAAGGGAAAACCATTCAAGCCGGTTGCAGTAACAGGCGAAGCTGAAGACACCGGAACAATAGTCACCTTTCATCCGGATCCAGAGATCTTCCAGGTGACAACAACCTATAAATATGACACCCTTGCAGCCCGTCTTCGTGAACTGGCATATCTGAACAAGGGTATAAGTCTTTCACTTACAGACAAAAGGAATATGGTCCCTGACCTTGACGAGAACGGAAACGAACTCGAAACCAAGCACTACAGGAACGATGTATTCTATTCAAAGGACGGTCTGAAAGAGTTCGTCGAATATCTGGATGCAGGTGCCGAGAAGCTCATCGAATCGCCGATTTGTCTTGAAACCGACAAAATCATCCCGATTGAGATTGCCCTCCAGTACAATACAGGATATACCGAGAAGATTTATTCTTACGTTAACAACATCAACACGATAGAAGGAGGTACACACCTTCAGGGCTTCAAGATGGGTCTGACAAGGACTTTGAAGAACTATGCCGACAAGAACGGCTTGCTTGCAAAGCTGAAGTTCGACCTTGCAGCCGATGACTTCCGTGAAGGACTTACCGCAGTGGTTTCCGTTAAGGTTGCCGAGCCTCAGTTCGAGGGACAGACCAAGACAAAGCTGGGTAACGGAGAAGTCGTTTCGGCTGTGTCTCAGGCAACTGCAACTGCTCTTGAGGCTTATCTTGAGGAGAATCCGCGTGAGGCTAAGATGATTGTCGAGAAGGTGATTCTGGCAGCGACCGCACGTCATGCAGCCCGCAAGGCCCGTGAAATGGTTCAGAGGAAAACCGTCATGTCAGGTGCCGGAATGCCGGGAAAACTGGCTGACTGCTCTGAAAGGAATCCTGAGAAATGCGAGCTCTTCCTGGTCGAGGGAGATTCCGCAGGCGGTACTGCAAAGCAGGGACGTGACCGTCTAACCCAGGCCATCCTGCCTCTGAGGGGTAAGATTCTGAACGTGGAGAAAGCCATGGAGCACAGGGTGTTCGACAGCGAGGAAATCCGAAATATCTACACTGCTCTTGGTGTGACCGTTGGTACTGAAGAAGATAGTAAGGCGCTTAATCTCAGTAAGTTGCGTTATCATAAGGTCATTATCATGACCGATGCCGATGTCGATGGAAGCCATATCGCAACGCTAATCCTTACTTTCTTCTTCCGATATATGATAGACCTTATCAAGAACGGATATGTATATCTTGCCACTCCGCCGCTTTATCTTGTGAAGAAAGGCAAGGAGGAAGTCTATTGCTGGACTGAGGCTCAGCGCAAGGAGGCTACTCTCAGGCTTGGAAAGGGTTCGGAGCAGGGCGTATATGTGCAGCGTTACAAAGGTCTTGGTGAGATGAGTGCTGAGCAGCTTGCTTCCACTACGATGGATCCGAACAAGAGGTTGCTTCGTCAGATTACAATTGATAATGCGGCTGAGGCTGAGAGGACGTTCTCCATGCTTATGGGTGATGATGTGCCGCCTCGCCGTGAGTTTATTGAGCAGAATGCTCATTATGCCAACATCGATGCGTAGATTTCTCCATCCGCCTCGCTCAGTCGAAATGACATTGCCAGTCATCCGGAGAAGTTGATATGTGCAAATGAAAAAACTAAATAAAACTAAACCATACACTTATGACTGATATTTTCGAGAGAATTCAAAAGAATTCAATGGGTCCTCTGGGCCAGTATGCATCAAAGGCCTTCGGCTATTTCATGTATCCGAAGCTTGAGGGAGAACTCGGCCCACATATGAAATTTCAGGGCAGGGATGTCCTCTGCTGGAGCCTTAACAACTATCTTGGCCTTGCCAATCATCCTGAAGTCCGCAAGACTGATGCAGAAGCTGCTGCAAAATGGGGTCTTGCATACCCTATGGGAAGCCGTATGATGACTGGCCACACCTCACTCCACGAGAAATTTGAAAGGGAACTCGCTGATTTCGAGCGCAAGGAAGACGCATTCCTCTTTAACTTCGGATACCAGGGTATCCTCTCAGTAATAGACGCCCTCATGGACCGTCACGACGTAATTGTCTATGACTCAGAGGCTCACGCATGTCTTATCGACGGAGCACGCCTCCACATGGGTAAACGTATGACTTACCGTCACAACGATTATGAAAGCTGCGAGAAAACCCTCCAGAGAGCAACCAAACTCTGCGAAGAAACAGGCGGTGGCATTCTCCTCATCACAGAAGGTGTTTACGGAATGACCGGAGCACTTGGCTTCCTCGACAAAATCGTTGAACTCAAGAAAAAATACAACTTCCGCATCCTCATCGACGACGCACACGGATTCGGCAACATGGGACCTACCGGAAGAGGAACTTCAGAGCATTTCGGAGTCATGGATGACATCGACCTCTATATCGGAGCATATGCAAAGTCAATGGCATCAATCGGAGGCTTCGTGGCAGGACCACGCTCAATCATCAACTACCTCCGCTTCAACATGCGCTCTCAGATCTATGCTAAATCCCTCCCTATGGCATTCGTGGAAGGTGGACTCAAGAGACTCGAGATTATCCGCAGCGAAGAAGGAGACCGTCTGCGCAAGAAACTTTTCGACATCACACGCGCCCTCCAGGACGGCTTCCGCAACCTTGGCTTTGAAATAGGCCCTGCAGAAGCATGCGTAACCCCTGTACAGATCAAAGGCGGTGTAGGACAGGCATCAAAGATTGCTGTAGATCTTCGTGAGAACTATGGAATCTTCTGTTCGATTGTGGTTTATCCTGTCATCCCTAAGGGTATGATCATCTTCAGGATCATCTCCACGGCAGCTCACTCGATGGAGGACGTTGAATACACACTCAAAGCATTCACCGAAGTACGTGCAAAACTTGATGCCGGCGAATATGATGCTCCTGATGGAGACATAGTTGACATGGCTATCAAATAGTAAAACAATAAAAAGCATTGGAAAACATGTTTTTTGAACCGTCCGTTTGCGGACGGCCATACCTTTACAGCGACAGTGCTGCATCATCAGTGTCGTCACGCATAGTGGCGGCACTGACTATGCATTTGCAACCCGCTATCCTGGAAGAAACTATGAAACAGGCACTTGTGCGCTTCCCGCAGATGGCTGTTAGTGCAGTGCCCCACGGCGATAAATATGTGTTCGAGCCGGCAAAAGGTCCTCTGAAACTCTTCCAGGCATATGACCCCGACCAACCATCATGCTTCGGTGACCCGGAGTTGGGAGGATATCTGTTCAAGGTATCATACACCCATAAGACCGTATATTTTGATTTTCATAAATCCCTTGCGGACGAATACGGGATGATGACATTCGTAAAGTCAGTCCTCTTCAGATATTTTGAACTATGCGGTTATCCTGTGGAGAACGACGGCACAATCAAACTCATGTCCGGATCATTCTTCCCGGCGGAAGGCGACGACCCGATGGATCGCCTTGAGGACATCCCGGCATCCCGTCCGGTATGGTATATGGACGCTGATGCAATCCGTCCAAAAGAGAAAATCAGCGAAAACGACATAGTGGCTACCGTACGCATACCTCTGGCCAAACTTGGAAAGGGCTTCGAGGATATCTCGCGCACCCCGGTGACATACATCGCTCCATTCTTCTCCCAGGCAGTGTCTGAAATGTTCCAGGGGCAAGAATCCGAAGGAAAATACGTTGTGGCATCAATAATGGTTAACCTCAGACCATATTTCCCGGCCGCTTCGCTTCGCCCGTTCTGCACGCCGGTTTATTTGGCATACAACAGGAAACTTTCTGATTATCCGTACAATACAGTGCTGATGAGCCAGAAGAAACTCCTTGAAGCCCAGCTCAAGACCGATGCCCTTGCATATAGTGCCGAAAGAACAAGCGACCAAAGCATCGAGGCTGTAGATATGAGCACTTCCCTGGAACAATGCAAGTCAAGAGTGGCAAAGATGCTTGAAGACCGAGCCTCAATGTCCACATACAGTGTGTGCAGGGTAGGGAATACCATCCTTCCGGACAGCATGCAAAGACTGATAACGGATTTTTATCCGGTGATTCCATCCGGAAAACAGGCCTTCGCCATGTCGGTGGTTGTGTACCGTGGGGAGATTGTCGTGACCGTGAGCGGAAGCAGCGATACTCTTGTCGCGGCCCGCAGGTTCGCCCAGCTGATGTGCAGCAACGGCATCGAGGCCTACCTGTCGGATGTATTTGATTATATGCCTATGCGGTATCATCCGTAAGTTGTTATTATTATGGAAAAGATGAATTTCCCACGCAGATTCAGGGTATATGTCCCGCTGATCTGCCTTTTTATCCTCCTGGTATTCCTGATGCCAAGGAGCCCGAAATTCAATTATGACTACAGGAAAGGCTCGCCATGGATGTATGAGCCCCTGGTCGCACAGTTCGACTTCCCGATTCTGAAAACGGAAGCCCAGCTGCTTGCTGAACTTGAAAAAGCCGGAAGCACCGTCACTCCGTATTACAGGCTTGACGCCAAAGTCGGACCTGCAGTTGAGACCGCCCTGACCAAAATTGATTTCGGAGAATATCAGCAGGCACGCGGAGCCGTTACCAATGCTATTTCTACCATCTATTCCAAGGGACTGTTTTCCTCCGCATCCGAAAAGGATCAGGACGGACAATTGGCCCTCTCAGGTGGGATCATCTATATCCAGAAAGATAGACGAGCGGAGAAAGTACCTGTGTCAGAGGTGTTTACGCTCTCTGATGCCAAAGACCTCATCAAAGCATCTATCGCCACGGCCTGCCCTGGCAGCAATGTGGATTCAATCTACGTGGCCTGCTCGCTCGAATCCCTGCTCATTCCGGACCTACATTACGACAAACAGACCACCGACCTTGTCCAGGACCAGAACCTTGACTATGTTTCACCAACACTCGGAGTGGTGCGCGCAGGACAAGTGATTGTCTCTCAGGGAGAAATGGTCACAGCCGAGATTGAACAGCTCCTTAATTCATATAAGGAAGAATTTGACTCAAGCATAGGATACAACGGCCCTCAGGCCATGCTCTGGGTGGGAAACATCATTCTGGCCTTCTCCCTTGTGCTCGTGCTCTTCCTCTCGATATTATACTGCAATTCCAATATATTCAACGAATACAACAAATACCTCTACATGCTGATGGTATTCAGTATGTCCGCCATTGCAGCCTCCATAATATCACGCACCGACCCGAAACTCTTCTATATGGTGCCGTTCACCCTTCTGGCCCTCTTTCTTCTAGCCTTTTTCAAGAAAAGGGTGGTGTTTACGGTATATATCATATCCCTGCTTCCAATCCTGATATTTGCCCCTAAAGGCGTGGAAGTATTCGTGATTTATCTGGTGGCTGGAATCGTAGGAATGCTCGTTTTCGGATTCTTCAACAAAGGCTGGCTGCAGTTCGTCACTGCCCTGATCGTCTTTTTCGTGATGGTCTTCGTCTGGGCGGCATTCAGACTTGCCTTCGGCGGAATTGACGGATTTACAGACCTTTACCAGATTCTTTACATGGCCCTCGGAGCATTCATGACCGTGGCCGGATATCCTCTGATATACCTGTTCGAGAAAATATTCAGCCTTGTGTCCAACTCCAAACTGGTGGAGCTGAGCGACACCAGCAATACCTTGCTCCGACTTCTCGCCGATAAGGCACCTGGCACATTCCAGCACTCCCTCCAGGTGATGAACCTGGCTGATGCAGCTGCACGTTCCATCGATGCCAACGTTCCTCTTGTCAGGGCGGGAGCACTTTACCATGACATCGGAAAAATAGCCAATCCTCAGTGTTTCACCGAGAATGAAACCCCAGGAGTGAAATATCACCAGAATCTTTCAGCCAAGGAAAGCGCCCAGGACATCATCAGACACGTCTCCGACGGTCTTGTCCTCGCTGACAAATACAGGCTTCCGGATGTACTCAAGCAGTTCATAAACACCCACCACGGCACCACAGTAACCGGATATTTCTATACGAAATATGTCAACGAGGGTGGATCGAGGGATGATATCGACGCATTCCGCTACAACGGCGAGAAGCCTCTGACCAAGGAACAAGTGATTCTGATGATGTGCGATGCCGTGGAAGCCGCCTCCCGCAGCCTCAAGGACTACACCCCTCAGAGCGTGTCCGAACTTGTGGACCGGATAATCGGAGGCAAGGCCGACGAGGAACAACTAACCGACGCCGATATAACCATCCGCGAACTCAATATTATGAGGGAAGAAATCAAATCCTACCTCCAGCAGATGTATCATTCAAGAGTGGCTTACCCGAAGAGACTGGCGACGCCGAATAAGAACAGAAAATAGTCACTTTGAAATGTCCCGGGGATTGTGTATATTTGCGGGCTCTTTCGCAGCCACCTCACCAGAGGGGCAATCTATTATCAATGAATGAAAATATAAACGATAGAATTATGAATATTGAACAGAACAGAATCGACGACCTCAATCTCGAACTCACCCTTTCAGTCGTGAAAGAGGACTATGCAGACAAGAAAGTTGCAAAACTCAAAGAGCACCGCAAACATGCTGAAATCAAAGGCTTCAGAAAAGGCATGGTGCCGATGTCACTTATCGAGAAGATGTATGGCCAGGCATCATTGGTTGATGCAGTCAACGATGTAATTTCATCTGCACTTAACGATTTTATCAAAGAGAACAATCTCAACGTTGTCGGTGAACCTCTCCCGGCAGAGGACCAGCCACAGACCGAGTGGGTGGACGGAAACGACTTCACATTCAAGTTTGACATCGCCCAGAATCCTCAGATCAACCTCGAGCTTTCAAAGGACGATAAGATTCCATATTACAACATTGAGGTATCAGAGGCTGCCCGTGATGAGATGAAACAGAACATGCTCAAGCAGTACGGCTCACTTGAAGAGGGCGAGGCTGCAAAAGAGGATGACTTCATCATCGTTGATTTCGTACAGGGCGAGACTAGAGTTGAGGGAGCGTATGTGGCTCTGCGCAGCATTTCAGAGGCTGTTAAACCTTCATTCGTAGGACTCAAGGCTGGTGACAGCATCGACGTGAATGTCAACGAAGCATTCGAGAACGAAACTGA
The DNA here is from genome assembly GCA_022774085.1 of Bacteroidales bacterium. Classification (GTDB taxonomy): domain Bacteria; phylum Bacteroidota; class Bacteroidia; order Bacteroidales; family UBA932; genus Cryptobacteroides. The sequence continues at coordinate 7,756 of JALFNZ010000174.1, read as the reverse complement.
CCGCGCTTCAATGCTCAAAGTCAAGAAAGAAGAGCTTGCAAACCTCGACCCTATGTTCAAAATGACTGTAAACAACGTGAAGACCTTTGTGAACGCACCTGTAAACCAGGAGACTTTCGACAAGATCTTCGGTGAGGGCAACGTTAAGAGCGAAGAGGAATTTGACGCTAAAGTAGCAGAAAGACTTGCATTTGAGTACTCAAACGAGTCCAACTGGCGCTTCTCCAAAGATGCAAAGGATTATATCCTTGCAAAGGCCGGCCTCGAAGTACCGGAGAAATTCCTCAAGAGATGGATTTACGTCATCAACGAAGGCAAATTCACCATGGAGGATATCGAGAAAGACTGGGCACTGTTCATCGTTGACTACAAATGGCAGATGATCCGTACTTATCTCATGCAGAAATACAATGTGAAGATTGAGGAGAAAGACATCCTCGCAAGCGCAAAAGGCTTTGCAGCATATCAGTTCGCAATGTATGGCATGAACAATGTTCCGGACGAGCAGCTTGAGTCGTTCGCAAAGAACATCCTCGCTCAAGAGGACCAGAGCCGCCGCATCTACGACCAGGTTGAGAACGAGAAGACTATCGCAGCTGTCCGTGAGGCAGTGAGCCTTGATGTGAAACCAATCTCAGTGGAAGCATTCCGCGAGTTGAAATAAATACCGGTCTGATGACAGACTTTGAAAAATTTGCAACCGGTCACGGTCTCAGTTCGACGACCGTGTACCGGTATTCGTCTTTTTTGGACGGCTATATAAACCCGAGCATCATTGAGGAAAGGAAACTCAATGTGGCATCCATGGATGTATTCAGCCGTCTGATGATGGACAGGATCATCTTCCTTGGCGTGGCCATCGACGATGATGTGGCCAATATCATACAGGCCCAGCTTCTCTACCTTGCCTCAAATGACAGTTCAGCAGACATATCACTCTATATCAATACTCCTGGCGGTCAGGTGACCTCAGGACTTGGTATATATGACACCATGCAGCTGATCGAGCCTGACGTTGCTACTATCTGCACAGGACTCGCAGCCTCGATGGGATCCGTTCTTCTGTGCGCCGGAGCAAAGGGCAAAAGGTCCGCGCTGCCTCACTCAAGGGTGATGATACATCAGCCACTTGGCGGGGCAAAGGGACAGGCATCTGACATAATGATTGCTGCAAGGGAAATCGAAAAGACCAGAAAGGAGCTTTACGAGATCATCAGTGAGCATTCAGGCCAGCCTTATGAAAAAATCTGCGCCGATGCTGAACGCGACTACTGGATGACATCTAAAGAGGCTTTGGAATATGGTATGATCGATGAAATCCTCACCAAAAAGAAAAAATAATGGCGAAAGAAAAGAAATCGACAAGATATTGCATGTTCTGTGGCAGGAGTGAGAATGAAGTTCCGCTCCTGCTTCAAGGTTTGGATGCATGTATATGCTCAGACTGCGTCAAACTTGCCGGCGACTACATCAAAGAGATTGACCACAAGGCCAAACCGGCCCCTGGCAAGATAGACAAAATCCTCAAACCAAAGGAAATACACGAATTCCTCGACCAATATGTCATAGGTCAGGACAGGGCGAAGAAAATCCTCGCCGTTTCGGTTTACAATCACTACAAAAGGATCAACAACAACCTCGCAGAGTCCAACGAAGTTGAGCTGGAAAAATCCAATATCCTTATGGTAGGCCCTACAGGAACAGGTAAGACTCTGATGGCCAAGACTATAGCTAAGATATTGAATGTCCCTTTCACTATCGTTGATGCCACAGTCCTGACGGAAGCAGGTTATGTGGGAGAAGATGTTGAAAGCATACTCACGCGCTTGCTTCAGGAGGCTGATTATGATGTGGCAAGGGCTGAAAGAGGTATCGTTTTCATAGACGAAATCGACAAGATTGCCCGCAAGAGTGACAATCCTTCCATTACCCGAGATGTTTCAGGAGAAGGTGTGCAGCAGGCTATGCTGAAACTCCTCGAAGGCAATGTGGTGAACGTTCCGCCACAGGGAGGCCGTAAACATCCGGAGCAGGAATTCATTCATGTCAATACCCAGAACATCCTCTTCATCTGTGGAGGCGCTTTCGAGGGCATAGAGCGCAGGATTGCTCAGAGACTCAATACTCAGGTGATAGGTTACGGTGCTGCGAACAAACAGCAGGTGGACAAGGAAAACCTTCTGCAATATGTTGAGGCACAGGATCTTCGCGCATACGGACTCATCCCGGAGATCATCGGAAGGCTTCCGGTAATCACATATTTGGATAACCTCGACAGAGATGCGCTCAAGAGGATTCTCACCGAACCGAAGAATGCCATCATGAGGCAGTATGAAAAGATGTTCGAGATAGACGGAATCAAACTCAGTGTTGCACCGGAGGTTTTGGACCTTATTGTAGATACAGCCATCTCCAACAAGCTGGGTGCCAGAGGGTTGCGCGCTATCTGCGAGAAGATTATGACAGACGCCATGTACGAAGCTCCGTCTTCCGGCAAAAAGACATTCAAACTCACTGCCGAATACGCAGCCTCGAAACTGTAATATTCTCATTCCTACCGAGCAATGCGAGTGGAGAAATCTAATCATATCAAAATGAAACAATACATCCAGACCAACCAAGAACGCTTCCTTGAAGAACTCTTCTCCCTGTTGAGAATACCTTCAGTAAGCTCCAAAGCCCAGCACCGCCCAGACATGCAGCGCTGCGCTGAAAGACTGGTGGAACTCCTGCTTCAAGCAGGCGCCGACCAAGCCGAAATCTGCCCGACCGAAGGCCACCCGGTAGTCTTCGGAAGCCGTCTGATTGACCCGGCCCTACCGACAGTCCTGGTCTATGGTCACTATGACGTCCAGCCTGTGGAGCCACTCGAACTCTGGAAATCCGACCCGTTCGAGCCAGTCATCCGCGACGGAGCCATCTACGCCCGCGGAGCCAACGACGACAAAGGCCAGCTCTTCATGCATATAAAGGCCTTTGAATTCCTATGCAAAGAAGGCAAACTCCGCCATAACGTGAAATTCATTTTCGAAGGCGAAGAAGAAATAGGCAGCCCGTCCCTTGCCAAATGGGCATCCGAAAATAAAGACAGACTTTCAGCCGACATCATCCTCGTTTCGGATACCACTATGATATCAGAGGCAGTGCCATCCATCAACTGCGGCATGCGAGGACTCTCATACGTCGAAGTCAAGGTAACAGGTCCGGACAAAGACCTCCATTCCGGCCACTACGGCGGAGCCGTGGCCAATCCGATCAACGTCCTCTGCGACATGGTATCCTCTCTCATAGACAAAGACGGAAGAATCACAGTCAAAGGCTTTTATGACGATGTCGTGGAACTCAGCAGGGAAGACCGCGACAAACTTGCACGCGCCCCGTTTGACCTGGAAGAATACAAGAAATTCCTTGATATCGATCAGGTGAAAGGCGAAGCAGGTTATACCACCATGGAGCGCACTGGCATCCGTCCGTGTCTGGATGTAAACGGCATCTGGGGCGGCTATACAGGCGAAGGAGCCAAGACCGTCCTCCCTTCTGAGGCCCATGCCAAAATCTCCATGCGACTGGTGCCGAACCAGGACAGCGAGACCATAACCCGCCTGTTCACCGAGCACTTCAAAGCAATCGCGCCTGACTATGTGAAGGTGGAAGTTACTCCGCACCACGGCGGAAACGGCTTCCTCATCCCGATTTCATCACCTGCATATCAGGCAGCCTCACGCGCCATGACCGATGTTTACGGGATCGAACCGGTACCATCCCGCGGAGGTGGCAGCATCCCAATCCTCGCTGACCTTCAGCGAATCCTCGGCATCGATCCGCTCCTGATGGGATTCGGTCTTGAAAGGGATACAATACATTCACCGAATGAAAGCTATCTGCTCAAGCAGCTCTACGCCGGCATGCAGGCCATCGCCCTTTTCTACCAATACTACTAATTTGTCGTTTCGACCGAAGCAAAGTCATTTCTAGCGAAGTAATGTAATTTAGAGAGAAGCCGATAAATCTAAGCCCCGAAAACAATGAACAGAAACCAACTATACCAAAACATAATATCCAAAAAGAGCATGCTCTGCGTAGGCCTTGACGTCGATTTCGACAAAATGCCCGAACATATCAAAGCCCTCGCACGCAGCGGCGAAGTTGCAATAGGTGGCGAACTATTCAAAGGCCGTGCACGCTCCATTCTCGCCTTCAACAAGGAAATAATCGACGCCACGGCCCCCCATTGCGTAGCCTACAAGCCAAACCTTGCATTCTACGAATGTTACGGCATCGAAGGCATGAGGGCCCTGGATGCAACGGTTGACTACATCCGCAACAAATATCCTGACATATTCCTCATTGCCGATGCCAAAAGGGGAGATATCGGAAACACAGCCCGAATGTACGCCAAAGCCTATTTCGAGACCATGGACTTCGATGCAGTGACCATTGCACCTTACATGGGAGAAGACAGTGTGACTCCATTCCTCGAATACAAGGACAAATGGGCGATAGTGCTTGCTCTGACCTCAAATCCATCAGCCATCCAGTTCCAGGCAGCACAGAAAGACGGGAAACCACTCTACCGTGCAGTCATGGAGGATATGATGAAGATATCCACTCCTGACAACATGATGTTTGTTGTGGGAGCAACCAAGGCAGACAAACTCGAAGAACTTCGTTCATTCTGTCCGGACAACTTCTTCCTCGTACCGGGAGTCGGTGCACAGGGGGGCTCGGCAGAAGAAGTGATAGCCCACGGAGCCAACGACCACGGCGGTCTGCTGATCAACTCCTCAAGAGGCATCCTCTTTGCCGGAAAAGGTGAAGACTACGCAAGCGAAGCTGCCAAAGCAGCTTCTGCAACAGCTTCATACCAAGTATTATAACGATTTCTTGAATTCTGAAGGAGTCATTCCCGTCTTATTTTTGAAGAACTTTGCAAAATGGGACGGTGTGGCAAAATTCAGATCATATGCAATCTCCTGGATGCTCAAGTCCTGAGTCTTGAGCATCTTTTTTGCTTCCAATAAAGAGAACTGGTCTATCCACTCTGAAGCACTTTTCCCTGTATTTTCCAGCACAATATGAGAAAGACGCTTCGGAGTGGTGCCTATTGTTTTCCCATAAAACTCCACGGTGCGCCTCTTTCTGAAATGCTGGGAAAGCTCGTGGAAGAATTTTTGGGTAATGATATCCTGGCGATCATGCTGCTTCATGCCGCTTTCATCTTTTGCAAGCAGACGGCAAGCTTCTAGAAAGAACAGTACTAAGTACTCCCTGACAATCTGTTCAATATATGCCTGTTCGTCTTCTGAAACTGTTTTCAAATTGTCCAGCAATTGTTTTGCATAGGACATATTCGACAGGATTATCTGAGCTTGCATTTTCTCCATGTGGAGCTTAGGGACACTGCTGAGCAGGAGTTCGAACTGAGGTCTGATGACAATCTGATCCACAATGTCGAAATGTTCAGCACCGATACGCACAAGGTCAATCCTGAAATTGTCTTCGTATCTGACCGGATAGAATGGCACGTTGGGCGGGATGATCAGCAAGTCGTTGGGAGAGATTACCACCTCGTTGAGGTGAAATCTGTAATAACCTTTTCCGCTGATGCAAGCCATGGCCAAAAGTGAAGGGCATATCTTGAACTCACGGTCGAATTTGTTGATTTCAAAATCGTGAGGTGTGTTGGTAAAATCTTTGAAAATTTCGATGTCCATTCGGTCGAATATTTATTCTTGTGGTGGAATTGTTGAATATTTTGAACAAATATAGCAGAAAAACGCCAAAATGTGACAGTATGGGGGGGGATTTATACATAAATTTGCGTTGTTCTTGTGAAAGAACGGTCTTTAACACACACAATTCAATTCTAATTTTTCTTTGGCGGGACCTTGGTCCCGCTTCTTTATTTCCTAAACCATCCTTCGATAAATCATCCCCGAGAAGTTCAATGATAATTTTGAGAGAAGAGGATGAGAATGTCGGAATAAATTTATAAATTTGTTCGTTTTGAATATTCAGAATTGTTTTGCGCGTTTTTTATGGAGTATCAATATCACATTTTTTCACCGTACAGAGTTTGTCCGATTGGGGCGCATGTGGACCATCAGCATGGACTTGTGACTGGCTTTGCCATTGACAAGGGTGTAGATTTCTGGTTCAATGTTCGCGAGGATTCGCAGGTTAATCTTTCGTCACTGACTTTTGAGGGTGAGGTTCATTTCGACCTTGCCAAAAGGTCGGAAATCAAGGAAAAGAATTGGGGAGATTATGCCCGTGGTGCCAAATATGCTCTAAAGAAAAGATTCGAGCTCAGCCATGGCATCGACGGAGTAATCAAGGGCTCGCTTCCTGTGGGGGGACTGAGTTCATCTGCTGCCGTGCTCATCGCCTATGTGATGGCTTTTGCCAAGGCAAACGGCATCAGACTGCAACCATTTGAGGTCGTTCAGATTGCTTCTGAGGCTGAACGGGAGTACATTGGCCTGAACAACGGTTTGCTCGACCAGGCATGTATCGCCCTTGGCAAGAAGGATGGACTTCTTTTCCTGGATTGTGACAGCAATGAGTGGCGTATCATCAGTCGCAATCCCAAAATGCCGGATTTCGAGATTGGTATCTTTTTCAGCGGTCTTACTCGTTCTCTGGTCAATTCTGACTATAATCTTCGTGTTTTTGAGTGCAAGACTGCTGCCTGGAACATGCTGGCTTATCAGAACCAGCCGCTCAAGACTTTCGACAAGACTTTTCTTCGTGATATTCCTAAGGAGACGTTTGACAACACACGTGATATGATGCCGCTTCGTTTTGCCAAACGTGCTGAGCATTTCTTTTCTGAGTATCGTCGTGTACGTCAGGGAGTTACAGCTTGGGAAACTGGCAATCTTCAGCTTTTCGGCAAGCTGAGTTTCGATTCGTGCGAGAGTTCGATTCACAATTATGAGTGTGGAAGTCCTGAGCTTATAAGCATATACAATATCATCCGTTCCCTTCAGGGCGTGTACGGCGGGCGTTTTTCCGGTGCCGGTTTCAAGGGGGCGGTGATTGCCTTGGTGGATCCCTCTCATAAGGAGGATATCGAAAGGGCACTGACGGAGCAGTATCTGAAGGAGTTCCCTGAATATGAGCAGACGTTCAAGGTGTTCTGGGTCAAACCTGATGACGGGGCCCGTTTTGTAAATGATTAATGTGTGAGGGTTATGAAGAATATTGTTATTGCCGCGGGTTATGCTACAAGGCTGGGTGAACTTACGAAGAATTTTCCAAAGCCGCTTTTGAAGATAGGGGAGAGTACGATTCTTGGTCGTATGCTCGATGATATTGACAGAATTCCCGAGATAGATGAACATATCATCATCACCAATCATAAATTTGCCGATATTTTCAGGGAGTGGGCTGCCGGACTGAATTACAGCAAGAAAGTGACTGTCGTGGATGATGGAACCGAGTCGAATGAGACACGTCTGGGTGCAGTGTGTGATTTACTTTTTGCCATGGAAAAGCTTGGCATTGATGATGATATGCTTGTGGTGGCTGCAGACAACTTGCTTTTCTTTTCGTTTGCCGATTTTGTGAAGTTTGCCAGACAAAAAGACAGTTCCTGCATAATGTGTCATGAGCAGAAGGAATTGGCGAAGCTTCAGCGCACGGGTGTCGTGGTGCTGGACGAGGACTATAGGGTGCTTGAGATGGCAGAGAAGCCAGCCGAGCCTAAGAGCACGTGGGCAGTGCCTCCGTTTTATATTTATCTGAAGAAGGA
>JALFNZ010000148.1 GCA_022774085.1 Bacteroidales bacterium | reverse complement strand
TTGTACATGGAATGTGCGGCCACAAGGAGAGGTTCTATCCTTTCATGGAATATCTTGCCTCTCATGGTTATGTTTGTGTAATTCATGACCATAGGGGGCATGGCGCTTCTGTAAAAAGCCCTGAAGATCTGGGTTATATGTACGATGGAGGATGGAAGGCAATGGTCGAGGACATTGAGGTTGTGAGAAAATGGGCGCATGAGAAATTCCCAGGTGAAACAACCCTGCTCGGGCATAGCATGGGTTCCCTTGCAGTCCGTTCCTATGCAAAACGTCATGATGCTGAAATAGACCGGCTCATTGTCTGCGGCACTCCGAAGGACAACCGCGCTGCGGGCCTTGGAAAGGTCCTGTTCCGATTTATAGAATGTCTCGGAGGAGGTCATTGGCACATGGGATTCATCCAGAATTTCTCTTCTTCGATTTTCAACCGGCATTTCCGCCATGAAGGTTATGCCAATGCCTGGGCATGTTCCGACAAAAAATCATTGGAGGAATATAAAAACGACCCTCTCTGTCAGTTCTCCTTCACCGCAAACGGTTTTGCAAACTTCCTCGCCCTGATGCAGGACTGCTTCAATACCAGAGGCTGGACTTGTGCCAATCCCGAAATGCCCGTCCACTTCCTTTCCGGCAGCGATGACCCCTGCATGGGCAGACCAAAGGATTTCCAACATGCAGTAAACCTGATGAAATCAGCAGGATACCAAAAAGTCTCAAGTTGCGTCTTTCCCCAAATGCGCCACGAAATACTGAACGAAACTGACAAACTCATCGTATGGAACTACATACTCCAGATCCTTGCCACCAGGAAATAGAATTATATACATTATTTAAAAATTATGAAAATACGCAAAAACAGAACACTCGTGTGCCTTGCAGCGGCATGCGCTATTTCGATGCAGATGGCTTCTGCTCAGGAAGTTGTGATGAGAATTGATGACATGGGAGCTTTTCATTCTGTCAACAAGGCTTGTATTGATGCATATCAGAACGGGATTGCAACGTCTGTGGAGGTCCTTGTCGTAGGACCATGGTTTCCGGAGGCTGTCAAAATGCTCAAGGAAAACCCGGGGCTTGATGCCGGAGTGCACCTTGCCATCACAAGTGAATGGGAGAATATCAAGTGGAGGCCTCTGACCGACTGTCCTACCCTTGTTGATGAAAACGGTTACTTTTTCCCTATGCTAGGGCCTAATCCTGCCTATCCCGGACAGTCTGTTTTCGAGAATATGGATAAATTCGACCTTGCTCAGATTGAGAAAGAATTTCGCGCCCAGATTGAACTGGCTCTCAAGCACATACCTCAGCTGAGTCATATCAGCGGACACATGTTCTCTTCATGTTTCAATGAGCAGGTGACTGAATTGACAAGCCGCCTGGCCAAGGAATATGATCTTGCCTTGATTGACAGGATGGATGCCTCGGCCAAATACAATTATTCCCCTCTCAATTATGCCGGTCCGAAAGCTACCTCGCAAGAAAAAATTGAGAGCATGGCCAAGGCATTGGAACTGACCGAGGCAGGGGAGAGGTATCTTTTCATTGACCATCCTGCATACAACGACTGCGAGATGGAAAGCGTGATGCATATCGGTTATGAAGATGTGGCTGTGGACCGTCAGGGTGTGCTTGACATGCTCAAGAGCGAGAAAGTCAGGAAAGTGATTGAAGAAAAGGGCATCAAGCTTATCAGCATCAGGCAGCTTACAGGGAAATAGTGTATTCAATACTCCATTCTCGGTATTTTTGCAGCCGATTATTTTTAACAGGAGACTGATGAAAGACAAAAGGAGTTATCAGCCAGAAGACAGGATGCTGGACCTGGTCAGAAATGACAGCGAACTGATTCTTGTCATGGGGCGTTTCGGCATATCGCTGGGCTTCGGAGAAAGAACGGTGAGCGAGGTCTGCATCCTGCACGATGTGGATGTGATGACGTTCCTGGCCGTTGTGAATTATATCACAGGCAGGGATTATCTTTGTGAGAATGTGTCTTTGCCCACGCTCATCCGCTACCTCAAGCAGTCGCACGAGTATTTTCTGGATTTCAATCTTCCGAACATCCGCCGCAAGTTGATTGAGTCCATCGACTGCTCCGGCGCCAGCGACATTGCAATGCTCATAATCCGTTTCTATGATGACTACGTGATGGCTGTGCGCAAACATATGGACTATGAAGATGAACAGGTTTTCACATACGTCCAGCGGCTTCTGGACGGGCACTTGAAGTGCGGCTATACCATATCCGAATTTGCAAAGAGACATTCGCCCATTTCAGCCAAGTTGAAGGAGTTGAAGGATGTAATCATCCGCTGCTATCCTGAAAAGAACAACTACCTTCTCAATGCAGCATTGCTGGAGATAATTGCTTGTGAGCAGGATCTGACATCACACTGTCTCATTGAGGACAACTTGTTCGTGCCGGCAGTGAAGAGGATTGAGCAGCAGCTTCAGGAAAACGGGGCAATGTGCGGCGGTGA
>JALFNZ010000146.1 GCA_022774085.1 Bacteroidales bacterium | reverse complement strand
CCCTTTGAAACTGGTTTGACGATGTTGTCAATGTGGTAGATAGGGTAAGATACGCGGGTGTTCTCGGTTACACTCTTGTCAGCGAAGTCACATTTGCCACCTTCGAGTACTGTAACGTTCTCAAGGAGAGCGTCTTTCTTGATTGCTCTGTAGATATCTGGCTCTGACTCTGGGTCGAGGTTGATAACTTTTGCGTAGCAACCGCCTTCGTAGTTGAAGACTCCCTCGTCATCCCAGCCGTGCTCGTCGTCACCGATAAGCAGACGTTTAGGGTCGGTTGAAAGGGTGGTCTTACCTGTTCCTGAAAGACCGAAGAAGATAGCTGAGCTCTTTCCTTCCTTGTCTGTGTTTGCAGAGCAGTGCATTGAAGCGATGCCACGGAGAGGGTTGAGATAGTTCATGATTGAGAACATACCTTTCTTCATCTCACCGCCGTACCATGTGTTGATGATGACCTGCTCTTTTGATGTAAGGTTGAACACAACTGCAGTCTCAGAGTTGAGGCCGAGCTCCTTGTAGTTCTCAACTTTTGCCTTTGAAGCGTTGAATACTACGAAATCAGGCTCGCCGTAAGCTGCAAGCTCCTCCTCTGTAGGACGGATGAACATGTTCTTTACGAAGTGTGCCTGCCATGCAACTTCAACGATGAAACGTACTTTAAGACGGGTTGCAGGGTTTGCACCGCAGAAAGTATCGACAACATAGAGTTTCTTGTTAGAAAGCTCCTTTACAGCAAGCTCCTTGAGAGCTTTCCAAGTCTCAGGGGTAACTGGCTTGTTGTCATTCTTGTACTCCTCAGAAGTCCACCATACAGTGTCTTTGCTGGTCTGGTCCATTACAAAGAATTTGTCTTTAGGAGAACGGCCAGTGTAAACGCCAGTCATTACGTTCACAGCTCCGAGCTCAGTAAGGGTTCCTTTGTCGAAACCTTCAAGTGCAGGATTGAGTTCGTCGTTGTACAGAGTGTCGTAGTCAGGGTTGTAAACTACCTCTGTGGCACCAGTGATGCCGTACTTGGTCAAATCGATTTTGCTCATATAAATCTAAAAATTATTAAGGTTTATTTCGTACCTGTGCTCATTTATCATGAGTCAACTTATCCTTACGGATAACCCCTCAATTAGGGCGGTGCAAATTTAGTAAAAAATCGGATATTGTGCAAAATCGTTCTGTCAAATTTTCTATCTTTATTGTAATTTATTACTTTTGCCCGCAGACCTTAATTTCAAGTTTTACAAATGCAGAACTTGAGCATTTATTCGCCCTATGACTCCTTCAGAGGTATTGAAAAAATACTGGGGATATGACAGTTTCCGACCCATGCAGGAAGATATCGTGAATTCCGCCCTTGAGGGCCGGGATGTTCTCGCCATTCTTCCTACAGGAGGAGGAAAATCCGTATGTTTCCAGGTGCCGTCCATGATCAGGGAGGGGATTGCCATCGTCGTGACCCCTCTTGTCGCCCTGATGAAGGACCAGGTACAGAACCTCGCCTCTAGGGGAATCAAGGCCTTGAGTGTGAATGCCGGCATGACCTACCGTGAGGTGGACCTGGCTCTGAACAATGCGGCCTACGGTGATTTCAAATTCCTGTATGTCTCTCCGGAAAGGCTTGGAACCGCTCTGTTCAGAAGGTATATTGGGCAGATGAAAGTAAGCTATATCGTTGTTGATGAGGCACATTGCATTTCTCAATGGGGATATGACTTCCGTCCTGATTATCTGAAAATAGGGGAGTTGAGGGACCTGGTGGATGCACCCGTGATTGCCCTGACTGCCACGGCCACCCCTGAAGTCGCTGACGATATCATGACTCGCCTTCGTTTCGAAAAGAAGAATCTTCTGAAAAGCGGTTTTGAAAGGCCGAATCTTTCCTATATCGTACGCAAATGCGAAGATAAGAAGGGACAGATGATAGCGGTTTGCAATTCATTGAAGGGCACTGGAATAGTCTATGTTCGAAGCCGGAAGCATGCGGAAGAGCTCTCACAAGTTCTTTCGGCAGAAGGTATTTCATCCTCGTTCTACCATGCTGGTCTGGGAACTCAGACCAGAGCTGACAGACAGCTTAAATGGAAGGATGGTACAATCCGGGTGATGGTTTGCACCAATGCTTTCGGCATGGGCATCGACAAGCCGGATGTAAGGTTTGTCATACATTATGACGTGCCGGATTCTCCCGAGGCTTATTTTCAGGAAGCCGGACGCGGCGGACGTGACGGAAAACGAAGCTTTGCTGTAATGCTTTGGAATTCATCTGATTTGAAACGGCTTCGTCAGACCTTGACTGTATCGTTTCCAAGCCTTGAATACATTGAGGATATTTATCAGAAGGTTCATACTTTCTATCAGATACCTTATGAGGCGGGAGAGGGTCGCCAGATCAAATTCGATCTTGAGCAATTCTGTGCCCATTATAAATTGCAGCGTTCATCTGTCTATTATTCAATAGTTTATCTTGAAAGGACAGACCATTGGACACTTTCAGAAGATGTGGATGTTTCCACCAAGGTGCAGATCATGGCTGACAGGAATGACCTGTATGACATCCATTTTGAGGAGGATGCCCTCGAGGCCGTTCTTGAGGTGCTGATGAGGAAATATACCGGAATATTCAATTATCCGGTCAGTATTGATGAGGACTATGTTGCCATGCTTTGCAGAGTGTCGGTGCCTTGGCTGAGGCAATTGCTCTACCGCCTGTCGCTCGAACACATCATAAGGTATGTTCCTTCAATACATGCCACCGTTCTTTTCCTGCACCATAACCGCCTCAGACCGAAGAATCTGGAACTGGACAAGAAGAAATATCTTATGCTCAAGGAATGTGCAACCCGCAGGGTGTCCGAGATGATTGATTATGTACAGGAGGAAGACCAGTGCAGAAGTTCATATCTTTTGGAATATTTCGGACAGCACGACAGCGCTCCATGCGGGACCTGTGATGTATGCCGTGCAGGGAAAGATTCAAAGGCCAGGGCGGAGTCTGACGCAGGGCAGTCCGAGCTTCATGGTGAAATCCTGGACTATGCAAGGAAACTGGTGGCAGCTTCACCGCAGGGAAGATGGAGCCTCCAGGACTTGTTGAACCATTTCGCCGGTCCTGATGGGGCAATTTATGGTCGTGAGGAGATTCTCTCTATCCTGAGTACCCTTCTTGACAGGGCGCTTCTGTCCTCACCTGAGCCGTAGTGGCTTGCCGGAATCCTTTTTAAAAATCAATTGTTATTTGTTGTATTAAACTATTGCATATATGAAAATTATGTACTTATTTTGCAGTGTACTATTGTACTAATACACAACGGGAGATAAAATCTATTGATTTACACTAATTTACTGCAAGATATGAAAAGATTATCAGTATTACTACTTGCCTTGACAATGTCATTCGCAGCCCATGCATCTTCACAGCAGGGCATCCTGATATATAAAGGTAATGTCATTGATTCAAATTCAGTTCCTGTCGAATATGCGACGGTAGCCATTGTAAACGGTCAGGGTGCGGTGCTTGCCGGAACAGCAACCAATGAAGACGGTAACTATGAGATGAAATCCGTAAGGGCTGTTGATTCAGTTGATGAACTGAGGCTTGTTTGCTCGTTTGTCGGTTATAAGGAATTCGTTTCAAATTTGAAGGATTGTATAACTGAGGTACAGGGTGACACATTGAAAATCAAGACAATAGTCCTTGAAGAAGATGCACAGGCCCTGGCTTCTGCCGTGGTCTCCGGAAAAAGGGAACTGATTGAACATCATTTCGACAAGATTGTGCTCAATGTATCTGAACTTGCCGCAGCAAAGACTGGCAATGCCCTTGATGTACTAAAAAACTCTCCCGGAGTGACTGTTGACAAGGACGGAAATGTGCAGCTGAACGGCCAGACCGTAGCAGTCTGGATAGACGGACGCCCTTCAAATCTGTCCGGAAAGGACCTTGAAGTGTTCCTGAAAGGAAATCCCGGAACCACAATAGAAAAGGTGGAACTAATGTCCAGTCCTTCAGCGAAATATGATGCCGAGGGTTCAGGCGGTATCATCAACCTCAAGACCCGCAAGGGTTTCATGCAGGGTCTTAGCGGATCCATATCCGCTACAGGAGCATTCAAACTCAAACCTCTCCACACGGACATAAACAACGGAATGGCCTTCGACGGCACTGCCAACCTTGTTTATAAGTCCGACAAGACCTATACCATGTTTTCATATAGCCCGAGCTATATGAAACAGAGTGCCATGGTAAGGGAAAACAAATGGTATGGAGCAGATTATTCCGACCTGCAGGAATCTGAAACCTATATGGACGTGGCTCAGACCGGTCATAACGTGAAAATCCAGAATGACTGGCATATAACAGGCAAAGATGTATTCGGTGTCATAGCTAATGTCACCACCAGCAATTCCCCGAGCAACTCCCGCGATGGAAGCACCATCAGCAATTACAAGAATTGGGGTACTCCTCAGCAGACCTTGTATTCCGGGATGAGGAGTGCAACCAACACGGTGGAAAATGGAGCTTTCGTATATGCCAATCTTAATTATACCCATGATTTTGACCCAAGCCGTGCTGCATCCATCACTTTGAATGCAGACTACAGCCTCAAGAATTCAAGGGATGCCAATACTCAGAAAAATAAATGGGAGGTAATCCCATCCCTGGAGGACTTTCCTCAGGCAGACCTGTCCGGTTACACTGACTACGGATTCCTTGAAGATACAGACCGAACCCTCCATCTTGCATCCCTGAAGTCCGACTACACCACTATATTCTGGAAACAGACCGGCCGAATCGAGGCTGGTTTCAAAGGAGCCATGTCATTGACAAACAATAATTTCAATCGTTATGACTACAATGTAAGCACCAATCCTTGGGAACTTGCCTCTGATCCTGGCACACAGGACCATTTCAGATACCGCGAATGGATTGGTGCGGCCTATGTGAATGTTGCAAAGCAGTTCAATGCAAAGTGGAATGCCAGGCAGGCCTTCGCGGAGAAATGACATTCACCCAAGGACTCTGGCAGAGTGCTCCAAGGACTTCAGACAAGTATTTTGATGTGTTCCCGAATGCCACTCTCACATACATGCCTTCGCAGAAATACATATTTTCAGTGAATTATGCCTATCGTATCAGCCGTCCGAAATACTGGCAGCTCAATCCGTTCAAGAGCTATGTGAATGCTACAACCTATGTCCATGGAAAGGTTGACCTGCAGCCCGAATATTCGCACAACGTAAGCCTTACGGCTGTCCTCTTCGGCAGGCTCTCAATTAGTGGAGGTTATGCTAAAACCTTGAATTTCAATGGAATGCAGGTTCCTAAATTCGATAAGGAAAACGGAAGCATAGGACTTGTATATGATAACTCCGGAACTCAGGATTTCGCTTACGCACAGCTTTCCCTGTCGGAGCAGCCGATTACAAAATGGTGGAATATAACAGTTTCAGCATCTTATCGTTATAATAATTTCAAAGCCTATCCTGAACTCCAGACCGGACTCCAGAGCGGATATGTCAACAAAGGTGGAATGTTCCTTGGTTATGCCGCCACGACCTTCTTCCTGCCGCTTAATTTCAAGACCGGACTGTCGGGGTACTATTGCACGAGCCAGAATGTCGGATTCTACAAGGCCGACAGATTATGGACAGTGAATTTCTTCCTGAACAAGACCTTCCTTGAAGGAAAACTCTCGCTCGACTTTGCGGTTGATGATATTTTCTGCAGTCTGAATCAGAATCTGAAAATTTACGATCAGGGCCGCCTTTCATACTCAATCTACCAGATAAATACTATGACTACGTTCAAATTGGGCGTTAGCTGGAGATTTGGTAAGGCAACATCGGCTGCAAGACGCAATGTCGGTAAGCTCGATGAAAGCTCCCGAATGTAAAAATCTGTATATCAGCTACTTTGTGGTCTAAAGCACAAGACCGTCATAGGCCGGCAGGATGCTTCCGACAGGAAGGTCCCCGGCCTTTGTCCCGTTTTCAAGAAGGCGTGCGGCTTCGGCCCCTCCGGGAAGTTCTGCTGCAAGCTCCCGCCAGAGTGGAAGCTGATGGGAAATATGGGTCAGCCAACTGTGCTTTGCTCCTACCCTGCGGACTACCTCCACAGCTTCGTCAAGCGCGAAATGGGAAATGTGCTTGCCTTTCTTCACAGTGTTGATAATGAAGTGGTCAAGATCATGAAGTTTTTCGAATTCCTCTTCGGGGATGTAATTCATGTCAGTGCAGTAGGCAATGTTCCCGAAGCGGTAGCCTAGTACCGGCAGTTTGTAATGCATTCCACGTATCGGGATGATGTGCACAGGCTTTTTAAGCTGGTCTTCCGGAACTTGTTCATGGACATGCTTGTATCCTTGCCCGCTCAGCCAAACAATCCGGTCGAATGAAGATTCGGCCACGATATCGAATGGGTTCTCATCAATATTGTGCACATGCCACTCCGGAGCACCCGGATATTTTTTCTCCTCAAAGGCGTATGAATATTCTTTCCTGAGGGACTCTTCGACATATGGCTCACAATATATTTCAGCCGGCAGGCCTTCCAGATAGTTGAATGCCCGCACATCATCAAGGCCTCCTGTGTGATCCTTGTGGTTGTGTGTCAGGAGGATAGCATCAAGATGGCCTACTCCTGCACGAAGCATCTGCTGCCTGAAATCAGGTCCTGCATCCACAAGTATGGTCATGTCTCCGTATTCAACCAGGACACTTGCCCTCAATCTTTTATCTCTCGGGTCGGTGCTGTGGCAGACTTCACATCCGCATCCGATCATAGGCACTCCCTGAGAGGTGCCGCTGCCGAGAAAGGTCAGTCTTGCTTTCATATTTCCACCTCCGTGATTTTCCCGATAAGTTTCGGATCGAATCTTCTGGTCACCTTGATATAATTTTCCGTGTAGCCTGACATTTGATCATTGCGGTCGGTGCTTTCAAAAAGGACATGGGCCTTCCTTCCCTTGTTTGCCTGCAGGAATTCTGTATGAAGACGCTCACTCAACTCTTCAAGCATCTTGACCCTTTCTGTCTTTTTGCTGTCCTGTACCTGGTCCCTGCGCTGTGCGGCAGGAGTCCCTGCGCGGCGAGAATATGGGAAAATGTGTATGAATGAAGGTCTTACGACATCTTTCAGGAAATTATACGTTTCCATGAACAACTCGTCAGTCTCTCCGGGAAAGCCCACGATTACATCTATGCCTATGAATACAGGCAGTTTCCCCGGCCCTTCGAGCCGTTTGCGGATATAGGCAATCTTAGCAGCAAAAGCCTCTGTGCCATAGCGCCTTCCCATTTGTTTGAGGATTTCGTCGCTTCCGCTTTGGAGCGGGATGTGGAAATGGGGAAGGAATTTGGTGCCGCAGGCCATCCAGTCGAGCATTTCTTCGGTGAGGAGGTTCGGTTCAATCGAGGAAATCCTGTATCTTTCAATGCCTTGTACTTTTTCAAGCTCTTTGATTAGCTGGAAGAATGTCTCTCCCGTGGTCTTGCCGAAGTCACCTGTGTTCACTCCGGTCAGCACTATTTCCACTATACCCTGTGCAGCGATTTCCCTGGCTTGGGGGATAATGTCGCAGATGGGGATGTTGCGGCTCTCTCCGCGCGCATAAGGTACTGTGCAATAGGCACATTTATAGTCGCATCCGTCCTGCACCTTCAGGAATGACCTTGTCCTTTCACCTGATGAAAATGCCGGGAAGAATTTGTCACAACCCACAGGATTGGCCGATGCGAATGTTTCCGGGCATCCTCTTCCTCCGGAATTTTCCTCCGATGGAATTTCCCCGGATGACAGACCCTCGATAAACGGGACTATCTGGTTTTTCTCATTTGCCCCGAATACCTTGGTAACTCCTTGAATCGCCTCAATTTCAGGACGTTTAAGCTGAGCATAGCAGCCTGTCACAACGATGGACGCCTCGGGAGAAATCTTATGCAGCTTCCTTATTATATTCCTGCTTTTCTTGTCTGAATGTTCAGTAACCGAACAGGTGTTGACAAGAAATATATCCGCCCCTTCAGACCAGGGCACAGCCTCGAACCTGCCTGAGCCAAGCAGACTTCTTTCATAAGAAGAAGTCTCTGCATAATTAAGCTTGCAGCCGAGAGTAATGAATGCAATCTTTGTCATCGTTCTACTATTATTCTTGACCATTGTACCTTGCCGCTTACGGGAGGATTCTGTTTTGAGACCCTTACTCTGAGTGAGGCAAATTCGGGAAAATCATCATGAAGCCTGTCGGCAATCCTGACGGCAAGATTCTCAAGAAGATTGGATGGTCGGGCCATTTCTTCGGCTATGGCATCATAGATTTTCCCGTAATCGGCAGTGTCTTCTAGTGCATCGCTGACAGAAGCTTTCCTGATGTCCAGTTCTCCCTGGAAATCTACAACGAAAAGATTGCCGTTTGTGCGTTCGCTTTCGAGGCAGCCATGGAATGCATGGAATTCCATCCCTTCAAGTTCCATAACGGCGAAATCCATTTTTACAAAATCCGATACCTTATTCTTTATATTGTCAAATAATTTGTTCATAATCAAGCTAATATTAAAAATACGCATGGCCTTTTCCCGATGGTAAGTCCGGCCTTGCGCCATTGACCGACAGTCCTAGTCATAATATATTCGTCATCGGTTGTAATATCCGCTGCGACGCATACCCTCGTCGATGGGGAGCATACCGACAGGATATCAGCAAAAAGGGCATCGTTCCTATAAGGGGTCTCAATCAGGATCTGGGTCTGCCCCAATTGTCCGGAAACCTTCTCCAATGTTTTCAGGCGACTCCTGCGCTCATCGGTCTTGGCCGGGATATATCCGCAGAAAGCAAATGATTGTCCATTCAGGCCGGAGGCCATCAGAGCCATCATCAGTGACGACGGACCAACTGCCGGAACTACCCGAATTCCGTTCTTATGAGCAAGGGCCACCAATTTGGCACCGGGGTCAGCAACGGCCGGAAGGCCAGCCTCCGATATGAGGGCGACGTCGTTCCCATCGTTGAAAAGGCTCAGGTAGCTTTCCACCGTGGCATCGTCCGTATGTTCGTTAAGTTCGTGGAATTCAAGTCCTTCTATCCTTCCTTTAAGTCCTGCGCGGGATAGATACCTTCTCACTGTCCGGACTTCCTCCACAACAAAAGTCCTGAAACCTTCGAGGGATTTCAGAACTGGAGCTGGTATCACTTCTGTCGGGTCGCCATCTCCAAGAGGAGAGGGAATCAGATATAATCTGCCTTTATTTTCTGCCATTTTTACGTTTTGTTTCTTTTTCGTTTCCGCTGATGTTTATTACTGTCTTCTCTCCTTCAAACTGCATCCTTTCTTCTTCCAGTTTCATCTCCTGACGTTTTTCCTTGCTGGAGAACAATTTGCGGATGAACTGCCCGAAGGTATTGAATTCAGTCTGGTATGTAAGACCGATTCCGCTTCGTTGTGAGTTATCGAGAGTGTTGGTATATTGGTCGGCTGCATGTGAGAACAAGTTCAGGCGGAAGGCTCCCGCCCTGTCAATCTTGATCTCGATCTCTATGTCTCCGGCCACATCGTTGGCTGAGCTGGATGTCTTCTGCCGGTTTCCGATATTTCCGTTGACTATCACCCTGTTGTTGAACAACTGGGTGGATATGGCGACGTCAAAAATATCGACACCTTTGTCATTTGGCTGGTATTTCAGACCCAAGTCGAGAGGAATGTCAAGTTTCTGAAGGATGTTGTTGATCTGGTTGGCCATGATATCTCCCACATTTCCATACATGTTGTTGACGATTCCTGACTGGTCATCCTGCATGAAATTGTTGGTAATCAGCAGGGAAAGGAACTGTTTCTGGACCTTGTCCTCAGTGCTGAGGGCGCTCTCCACCCTTGACTTGACGGTAGGATCGAGGTCCGGAATATTGATTGAGAAATCAACCTTAGGGCTCATAATCTTGTCTGAAATCTTGATGCCGCATTCCACATTTCTTCTGTTGGCTACTGATGAAGTATCGGAAATCAAACGTGAGAGTGAAGCCTTCGTCCTATATATCGCATTGATATCCAGACGGCTATCCATGATGTCCCCGGTAAAGTTCACTGTACTGCCATCCTGTATCTGGAAGTCTCTGTTTACTATGCCGAGGGCGGAGAACTTATACTTTCCGTCAGTGAGCCTGTAATCTCCCTTGATGCTGAATACATCGTTGCTGACTTCCAGATTGATGTTTCCGTTACCCCTTCCGGAAAGGACATTTCCGCTGGCTTTGTCAATTTCGATGAATGCTTCCACGTCCTGAGTCGCATTCACGTTGAGGTTGACTCCAAGCGCACTTTCCGTGTTCTTCTGTTTCTTCAGGCGCTTTATCATCTCCTCATAAGGATCTACCTTCACCTGTACGAAAGGTTCCGTGAATTTCAGAAGGTCCGTAGTGCTGCCTCCTGTTGTCGATGCACTTATAGGAATGTTCAAATGTCCCGGTTTTGTGGTTGTCGCATCTATGTCCATTTGCAGTGCGGTCATCGGTCCGCTGATATGGAGTTTTCCGGTTGCGAATATGTTTCCGTAGAATACGTCAGCCTCTTTTTCGTTGATGTCGATGCACTCCATGTCCCTGACATTCACCCATGTATCGAATCGGATGTCTTTGAAATAGTCCCAGAGGATGCCCCCGCTGACAGTTCCAGTGCCGGTTTTGTCATCCCTTATGGCTATGTTGTCGAAATGGGCTCCTTCGCTGTCAAGATGGAAAGGTCCCCGGGCATGATATGCCGTATTGGTATATCCTATTCTGAGCAGGGCATCATCTATCCGGGTGTCATTGCTCGAAAGCGACAGGCTGCTCAATGGTCCGTCCACAGTGACTTCTCCGGAGATATATCCTTCCATACGGGTGAAAATATCTTTCAGGAATGGTGCTGCATAGCCTGCGTTGAATCTGTCGAAAGTCGCGTTGGCGTTGATGAGTTTGTGCTTTGGCGAAAGGTTGCCCGTGACTTTTATGCTGCTTCTGCCCTCCAGGTCGTTTCTCAATCCGAAATCGAACCTTTCAAAGTCCTCATTCCATTTGCTTCCGATTTGAATCACACCCACAGGGAGGGATGCGATGTATGTGGAGTCGCATATCATGTCTGCGAGGATTCCTTTTTCGCTCAGAGGTGATATCAGCTGTACAGCTCCCGTGGCTGCACCTTTGAAACCGAAGTCCGTGCCAAGCAGGGAGTTGATGATGGATATGTCAAACCTGTTCAGGTTCAGAGTGAGGGTATCCTTCCTGATGTCAGATGTTTTTCCCGAGAGTCTTATCGCTTCCTCCGAACTTGTGATTTCCAGAGAAGGTACACTTATTTCCTTTCCCAGTACAGTAATCTGCGAGGATTGGAGATTCCATTCCTTTGAATTGAGGTAAACCGTTGATGGAAGAATCTTTATATCCATGCCGACCTTGTCGTTGATTCTTTCGAGGTCGCTGTTGACTATGATCTCACCACGGTTTATCAGCTCTCCTTTGTTTTCATAGGTATAACCCAGGCCAATGTGGTTGTTGTCGGCGAAGAGCATGAGGCGGTTGTCGCTGAGAATGAGTGATGCCGCACTGATTTCCTGACTTGTAAGCTCTCCCGTAAGGCTACCTTCCCTGTTGCAGAACTGAGCTTCCATGTCCTTGATATATTGTTCCTTGAATGCTATTCGAGGAGATTTCAGGATGACATCCAGATGGCCGTCTTTGTCAACTTCCGCATTTATGCTTGTCTGGTCTGCAATATAGGCTCCCGGAACTGCGAAGGACAGCAAATCCATCATATTATGGAATTTGAGTCCGAGGCTGTATGAATTGCCCTGCCAGGTGTATGTGCTGTCTTTGAAAAGGGCAGGGAGCTCCCGTCTGGTTGTAATGTCAGTGAGCTCCTTGATGAATTGGGTTATGGAGGCCGTTCCCGTGAATGTCCCGTCCAGAAAATTGGAGTTGATCTTCATACGGTAGAGGCTGTCCTTGCTGTGGGAGGCCACCCGGATGTCTCCGATTTCGTGCTTGCCGAGTTTGTTCTCCAGGACTATGCCTCCGAAGTCCACGCTTCCCAACATTTGTCCGTTGTTTGTCCTGGTGAAATTGGCATTGGTCTGCAAACGCACTTTTGACTTGCCTCTTTTGTCTATGTTCATCGCATTCAGGTCGGCATGCCCTATGTTAGCATAGAAACGGTAAAGGGTGTTGCGGGTCTTTGAAGACAGTGCAACGGATCCCTGGAAGAGGAAGTTCAGACTTGGGTCATTGCAGATGATCCGGCCATTGAAAATGTCTTTTGAGAGCTCTCCGGTAGCTGCGATGCCCGAATAATTGTAGCCGTTCAGCAGCAGTCTGTCGATGATGAGCGAGTCTATTCCGGCCTCTATCCGGCCTGTTCCAAATTTGGCCGTCAATCCTGTTCTGAGCGTGGTCTGGCGTATGATTTTTGTCCCCAGTATTGAGCCCAGATCCAGGTCCACAGTGTTTATCTGGCCGTTTATTTCTATGGGTTTATGAATGTCGGTCAGGTGGTGGAGGGTCGTATTGGCATTCAGTCTTCCTGTCATCGAATTGACATCGGCATCGACATGCAGGTGGTTGAGCAAGCCATTTGCCTTGGCTTCAATCATGAAGATACTGCCTTTTGCAAATTTGTGGAGGTCGAGCTCGCCTTCTGTCATCCATTCACTGATGAATTTACCAAGGCCGTCTGCCGTGAGATGGAAATTGCTCACCTTCATGTCCATGGTGGTCTTTTCAATATCCGGTAGTCCTGTCATCTTGCCGCTTATTGTTCCGGAGAATCCTCCTGAAGAACTGGATGCTTTAATTCCTTCTATCTGGAAATCTTTGACATAGCCGGAGGCTTTGCCGCTCAAGGCAAGTCTGAGTTCATTGCCTTCAAGCTGCGGGGCAAAATAGCAGATGGTCCTGAAGTCGAGGATGCTTTTGCTGATTTGTGCATCCATCCTGACTTTGTTGATATAATCCGAAAATGCTTCTGCATTTTCATAGCTCATCATGAACAGCGGCAGATACAAATCCGACATCCCGTCGTCCATTCTCAGTTCCTTGATTATTGTTTTCCCATTGCCGACCTTTACATCCGTTGAGGAAATGGAATTGCATACGAATCCGCTTTTTTCGCGGAATGAAACCTTATCAGCGATGCCTGACATGACACCTCCTTTGAATCGGAGATTCCTCGCCATGACATTTATGTCCCTGACAACCATGTCGTTCCAGTTGATACCTCCATAATATGGGGTCTTGGAACTTGAATAATTCTTCATGATGAACTGCATGTTTCGCAGCTCAACTTTTTTAATCAGGAATATTTCTTTTTCTGACGGCTTGCTGCCTTCTGATTTTTCCAGTCCGAACATTCTGGTCAGATTCACTGTCACGGAGTCTTCCTGCATGTCCTGGTTGTCTTCTATGACAAGGTTCATCCTGGCATTGTTCACATATGCCTTGTGCAGGTGGATTCCTTCATTGGCCAGAAGGCTTTCAAGTGAGAATTTTGCAATGATGTATTCAGCACTGAACAGAGTATCAACCACACTTGCATTAGGATTGACCGGGTCCTTTACAGGATTCTTGTCGATTATGACCGCATTTTTCAGAATCAGTGTAGTGAATGGTCTGAAATGGATTTTTTCGAACTGAATATCTCCGTCTATGCGTTCGGACAGGGTACTGACGAGGGCTTTGGCAATGACTGTCTGCACAAGCGGGAACTGCAATGTGATGATTGCCGCTGTGATTATGATGGCGATTCCGACTACAATCCGCCAAAGTATTTTCAGTGCCTTTTTGATAGTAAATCTTTTATTTTAAGTCCAACTTGCAAAAATAATAAAAATTATCCGATAAAAACCGTACTTTTGCAGACTGCAATTGTTATTCCGAGCCTTGCCCGAACAGTTGCAATTCCGAGCGAAGTCGAGGAATCCATATAAACCAAAAACAGCAAACCATGTCCGAAATAATATTAGGCATAGAATCATCCTGCGATGACACATCGGCAGCCATCATCAGCGACGGCTTCCTCCTGTCCAATGTCCTCGCAAGCCAGGATGTACATAAAGCATACGGCGGTGTCATTCCCGAACTGGCCTCAAGAGCACATCAGCTGAACATCGTACCAGTTGTGAGCGAGGCAATTACAAGGGCTGGAATCAAGCCCGAGGATATCACGGCAATAGCCTTTACAAGAGGCCCCGGCCTTCTGGGCTCGCTGCTTGTGGGTACATCTTTCGCCAAGGGCCTTTCCATCGCATTGGGCAAGCCACTGGTCGAGGTCAACCATCTTCAGGGCCACATCCTCGCCAATTTCATCAAACAGCCCGGCGTGGAAAACCGCCATCCGGAATTTCCATATCTCTGCCTGCTGGTGTCAGGAGGCAACTCGCAGATAGTCAGGGTGGATAGTCCTCTGGAATATGAAATTCTCGGACAAACCATCGACGATGCAGTGGGTGAGGCTTTCGACAAATGCTCGAAGATGATGGGACTCGGCTACCCAGGAGGCCCCATTGTGGACAGGCTTGCCAAAGAGGGTGACTCTCTCAAATTCAAGTTTTCCAAACCCCATGTCCCCGGGCTGGACTACAGTTTCAGTGGCATAAAGACATCCCTCCTTTATTTCGTCAGGGACCAGATGGCGCTGGATCCTATGTTCATGGAAAACAATAAGGCCGACATATGTGCAAGTTTTCAGAAAGCATTGATAGACATATTGTTAGATAAACTGATAAAGGCTGCGAAACAGACAGGAATCCGTCAGATAGCCATCGGGGGAGGTGTCTCTGCCAACAGCGGACTCCGTTCCAGAATGCTTGAAGAAGGTCGCAAACGCGGATGGACGGTTTTCCTCCCTGAGTTCAAATTTACTACAGACAATGCAGCCATGATTGCAGTAGCAGGGTGGTTCCATTACAAGAATGGGGAGCGTACCGGACTGGATGTCGCTCCTGTAAGCCGCCTTGCTGAATTTTAAATAATGTTCACCACCATATATGAAGACAGTTGAATTAACTTGCAAACTGGGCAGGGAACTGCCTGAAGACCAGATACAGGCTGCTGCTGTGAAAGCCCTCGGCGTTTCTCCCAAAATCAAAGTGCCTTACCGGATAGTGCGACGCTCCATAGATGCCCGCACTGATGTTCTGTACCGCTACCAGATTGAGGTCTATCGTCCGGGAGAATCACCTCTTGAATATCAACTGCCTGAGTATAAGGATGTTTCATCGGCCCCGCAGGTGCTGGTCATTGGTGCTGGTCCTGCCGGCATGTTCGCCGCATTGAGACTTGTCATGGAGGGTATCAGGCCAGTAATCCTCGAAAGGGGAAAGGATGTGCATGCAAGAAAATTCGATATGGCCAAACTTTCCAGGGAAGGAGTGGTGAATCCGGATTCGAATTATTGTTTCGGAGAGGGTGGCGCTGGCACTTTTTCTGATGGCAAACTGTACACCCGTTCCTCAAAAAGGGGAGATATCCGTGAGGTCCTTCATCAGTTGGTGCGGTTCGGTGCCGATCCTTCAATCCTGATAGATGCCCATCCTCATATCGGCAGCGATAAACTGCCTGTGGTTGTGGAAAATATCCGTCAATGCATAATTGAGCATGGCGGGGAATATCATTTCGGGACAAGGGTTGTGGACATTGAGCGCAGGAACAATGGTGGTTTTGATGTAATTGCTTCAGACGGAACTGTTTACAATGCTGAAAAAGTGATTCTTGCCACAGGCCATTCGGCTCGTGACATTTATGAACTTTTCGACAGGAAGGGATGGGAGATCCAGGCCAAGGGTTTTGCTATGGGAGTGCGTGTGGAGCATCCTCAATCATTAATCAATAATATAAGGTACCATGGAAAGTACCAGCCTTTCATGCCTACTGCCGAATATTCTTTCGTCACCCAGATCGAGGGAAGGGGAGTGTTCTCTTTCTGCATGTGCCCCGGAGGTATTCTGGTCCCATCGGCCACTGCTCCCGGTGAGCTGGTTCTGAACGGTATGTCCAATTCGGCCCGAAATTCCAAGTGGGCAAACTCGGGGGTAGTCGTTTCCATTGAACCTGAGGATATGCCGGAATATGCAAAATATGGCCCGCTTGCCTTGCTTCAGTTCCAGAAGGATGTGGAAAAGTCGATGTTCGAGTATAGCGGGTCGCTCAAGGCTCCGGCTCAGAGGATGATGGATTTCTGCCGCAGGGTGCCTTCTGTAGGCCTTCCGGCAACGTCATACCATCCTGGTACGGTGTCAGCTCCTTTGCATGAACTCCTTCCTGAGCATGTCTCCCTTCGTCTTAAGTATGCTTTCCCTCAGATAGGAAACAAACAGATGCATGGTTATTATACCAATGATGCCCTTCTTCTCGGTGTGGAGTCAAGAACTTCATCTCCAGTGAGGATTCCTCGTGATTCTGAGACTCTTGAACATGTCCAGCTTCCTGGACTGTATCCTTGCGGAGAGGGTGCGGGCTATGCGGGGGGCATCGTTTCCTCGGCTATTGATGGAATCAACTGTGCCTTGCGTTGTGCGGGAAAGGTCAGTCAGTGACCGTTTCCTGCCGTCAGGCCTGTTTGTCCGAACCGACAATGATACGGTAAAGATTGCAGCCGATGAAGTTACCTATTACTATGCACGGGTACAGAATAGCTATGCCCGGGAGGTTCTGTTTCCAGAAATCAAGGCTGCAAGTGAGGTAATAAAATGCGTCGGCAATGCAGTGCGGGAAGCCGCAGACAATGAACATAGGAACGCAGAAAAGAAGTGGCAGATAGTGGTTCTGACGGGCAAACGTAACTGCCGTGGTCATCAGAAAACCACAGCCTATTGCCAGGGCTCCGGCTCGTAATGGATTGATGGCCAGTCGTGAACTGAGGATTTTCTCGGCAGCTTCCTGCAGTGGAAGTGGTGAAACTCTGGCAAGAAGCGCCACGAGCAGGCAGCCTGCGATATTGCCAAGAAGAATCAGACCCAATTGTCCGAGTTCTCCCTTAACGATGAATCCTGCTGTTCCGGTGAAGAGTTTGAGTTTGTATGCCACCACTGCCAAAAGTCCGCAGTTGAAGAGTACTGCGCCGGCAATGCCTCCGAGGGCGAGATAGCCGAATCCTGCTACTGCGATGCAGATTCCAGCCATTATTGATGACCGTAATATTTTCTTTATTTCCATTTGAGCCAGCTATGGGATTCGAACCCACGACCTTCGCGTTACGAATGCGATGCTCTACCGACTAAGCTAAACTGGCAACCTGTCTCTTTTGCGGCAAAAGGACATCACTATCCGGGCTTGCTCCGCAAAAGGACTGCAAATATAGATATTTTTAGATAAATTTGCAGTCTTTTCGGAGATTACTTGATTAAATTTTCCGTCGGAGATACATACTTCAAGACCTGAATTGATTAACACTTGCTATAATGGAGTTATGGAGCAGAAAGTTATGAAGCCGATAGTTATGGAGCCGAAGGCAGACATAGTGATTATCGGTGCCGGGGCGGCTGGATTGATGGCTGCAGCCGGAGCTATGAAGATTCTCGGGCCTTCGGCAAAGGTTGTTGTCCTTGAAAAGATGCCGAGGCCTTCGCGTAAGATTATGATTACAGGGAAGGGCCGCTGCAACTTCACAAATGCCAAGCCTTGGAACGAGTTTTCAACCCACATCCACCCAAAATCTGATTTCCTGAAGTCTGCATTTTATAATCTGACATCCGATGCCATGATACAATATCTTGCCGACCTGGGACTTGAGTCTGTCGTGGAAAGAGGTGACAGGGCATTCCCCGTTTCATATTCCGCTGCCGACGTGGTTGACGCCCTGGTCAAGGGTGCACGCGATAGCGGAGCAAGGATAATTTGTGGATGTGAAGTCCTCCAATGCAGGGCAGATAATGATGGCTTTGTTGTGGAATGTTCCGGCAATCAGGATTTTGTGTGTTCGAAACTCATCGTCTGCACCGGAGGACTTTCATATCCGATAACTGGCTCCACCGGAGATGGCTATCGCTTTGCCAAGTCCATGGGACATAGCATAACTCCGCTCTTCCCTTCGCTCACAGCCATTGTTCCGAAGGGATACAAGAATACTTCCATCAGCGGCCATATTGACAGGAGTACTCCTCTTTCTGAAATGGGCAAGCTGCTTTGCGGCAATCAGTTGAAGAATGTGGGCCTTAGCCTTTTCATTGACGGCAATCCTGTTCAGGATGAGTTCGGCGACCTTGACTTTACTGATGGTGGTCTGGAAGGACCAATAGGTTTCAAAATCAGCCGCAGGAGTGTTCAGGCCCTGACAAATGGCGCAAAAGTGTATGTCGAGATTGACCTTAAACCGGCAGTTGAACTTGTCAGTCTCTCTTCACGTATCAATAATCTGTTTGATGAGATTTCCAAGGATCGCAGAAGTGCTTCCAAGCCATATCGTGAGCGTTTCCGGATTCTCCTGACCAAGCTCTTGCCATCTTCGCTTATTCCTCCTTTTATGAAAATTAATTCAAATCTCGACCATAAATCACTGGCCAAGGCCTTGAAATGCTGGAGAATGGATATCAGCGGATATGTCGGTTATGAACGGTGCGTGGTCACAGCCGGGGGAGTGAGCCGTGACGAGGTTGTCGCTAAAACTCTTGAATCCCGCATTGTGAAGGGCTTGTATTTTGCGGGAGAAGTGCTTGATATTGATGCTGATACGGGTGGATATAACCTGCAGTCCGCTTTCAGCATGGGCTATCTGGCAGGTATGTCTGCAGCCAGGACTATATGACTCCGCTGCCTATCATTTCGACAGAAGTCTCATGGACAGATACTTGTGATCCGTCTTCAATCTGACTGTACCATGCTGCAAACTGACCTGGGGTGATGCCTCTCTGAGGCTGGTCGAATATGATGAAAAGCCCGTTGGAGCGCATCACAAGTGTAGCTTCCTGAAGAGGTTGACGATAACGGATTCTTACACGGTAGCGTCGTATTTCTCCTATCTCCATCTTCAGGTCTTCTCTTATCCAGTGTATTTCTTCCGGCATTACCCGCAGGCAACTCCTTGACAGTCCTTTGTGAGTATGGCCTTCTCCTACATATATTATATTCTTGTCAATATCGGTTCCGATTACGAATATCGAGTCCTTATGCCCTCCTATGTTCAGTCCTTTGCGCTGGCCGATGGTGTAGAACTGAGCCCCGTCATGTTTTCCGACTATTTTTCCGAAAGGATTATCCTTGTATCGGGTCTTTTTGACGTGCTTCCTGCCGCTGCGGTAGGTCTCAGTTTCGAAATTGATATCATAATGTACCGGTTCTGAGAGCCTTGCCAGGTCTTCATCGCTCAACCGGGCAATCTTCTCCACCGAGAACGGGCAATCTATATGATCTTGGATTGTGGCTTTGTCTTCAGATATGTAATCCGTTATCATCTTGACCTGTCCTCCGTCTTGTGACAGAATGGAGGAGAGTGTGTCATGGATGAATTTATATTGTTCATTTTCAGTGAAGTAGCTGTCATAAACCTCCACCACGTCTCCTTCTTTTGGTTTGAGTTTCTGCTGGAGGAAGGTCGGCAGGTCCACTTTCCCGACAAAACAAATTCCTTGTGAGTCTTTCTTGTCGGCAGACTGAAGGTCCGCTTCATGGGCAAGTCTGCGGACTTCGCTTTTGAGGATGTCGCCTATAGGGAACATCGCATATGAAAGCTGTTCCTGGGTGAGCTGACAAAGGAAATAGCTCTGGTCTTTGCCGGGATCGCTTCCTGCAAGTATGCGATGCACGGTTTTACCTCCGATTTCTTCAGTCACTTTTCTGCAATAGTGTCCCGTTGCGACCATGTCTGCTCCGAGTTTTTTGGCACACTCAAGGAAAGCCGCGAATTTTATCTCCCTGTTGCACAGTACATCCGGGTTGGGAGTACGGCCTTTTTCATATTCATCGAACATGTAATCGACTACCCTTGCCCTGTACTCCTTGCTAAGGTCAACGAAATAGAAAGGAATCCCTATTTTTCTTGCTACCATTTCAGCTACAAACCGGTCTTCCTCCCATTCGCAGTCTCCATGAAGGGTTGTTGAGGCATCGTGCCAGTTTTGCATGAACAAAGCGAATACATCATAGCCAGCCTGTTTCAGGAGCAGGGCTGCAACGCTCGAATCGACTCCTCCGGAGAGTCCGATACACACTTTTATCTTGCTATTGTCCATATTATTATCCTTTCTGAGCTCCATGGTGCTGTTCTTAATATATTTTTTATTATATTTGTATGCTTTGCAAACGTGGCAAAGATAATTCAATTGATTTGTTATGACAAACAAAGAGATTAAAATCACTTATTCCGAGTACAGTTCAATAGATGAACTGTCTACTCAGGACAGGTTGGTTGCCGAAGCTGCCATAAATGCTACTGCAAGTTCCTATGCTCCATATTCCGGCTTCAATGTCGGTGCGGCCGTAATGCTTGAAGATGGAGAAATCATAACAGGTTCCAATCAGGAAAATGCTGCCTATCCGTCTGGATTGTGTGCTGAAAGGACTGCGATGTTTTATGCAGGTGCCCACAGACCTGACAAGGCAATGGTGAAAATTGCCATTGCGGGAGGGCAGAACGGAGTACTGTGTTCCAATCCGGCTACTCCTTGTGGGGCTTGTCGTCAGGTGATGGCCCAATATCAGACCAAGGGTGGACGCCCTATGGAGGTTATTCTTGTAGGGGGCGAGAGGATATGGAAATTCTCCAAAGTGGATGATATCCTGCCTTTGATTTTTGACAGTCTTTAGGAATCTTCAATATCTTCTCTGTCGCAGTTTTAGGTTTTCATCGTCCTATGATGCCAAAAATTGCATTTAATTTTTGTGTCAAAGAAAAAATGATTATCTTTGTGCCGGGTAAGTCATACACGACCAGCTCCCTCTGAATTCCCCCAGGGCTTGACCGCAGCAAGGGTAGGAGGTCGTAGCGGTGCGATGTATCAAGCTTACCCTTTTTTCGTATATAGACCTGTATCCAGATCTATCCAGCCATTAACCCTATTGTAAGAGTAACTCGTTAGTTGTTCTCGAACAGTTTTTGAGGTCGGAGCGGAGCTAACGAGGAGGAAGCCCGAAATCTGACTGGCAGGGGAATAACTTTGCGAAAATTCAGGGAAAAAGATGTTGCAAATAATACTCGTGCAAATCATCGAGCAGGACAAGTGGCGTTCCAGGGGGCTGTAGGGCAGGTTTGCCTGCTCGATGCCGCCATTTTGACCTCATCGAGCAGGAGAAATGCCATTCTACGCCACTGTGGGGCCGATACGCCTGCTCGATGTTTTGCGCGAGAGGTTCCCGGCGACAGATGTACATCTACAGAACAGCCGCTTGGTAGCAGAGGGTCGGGGATTCGGGGGAGGGTGTACGAAAAAAAAGCGATTCAGTTTCCTGAATCGCTTTTTGGTGGGAGCAGAGGGAGTCGAACCCCCGACGCTGGCAAGCCAGCGTCTTTCCTTTTACCCCCAGTCGCTTCGCGACAGCCCCGAGGGGCATGCCGATGCCGTCTTTGACGTCATCGGGCATCTCCGTCCTTACGTTTCTTCGAAACTCCAGTCCTCCGATGCGCGGCTGATGCCGCTTGGTAGCAGAGGGTCGGGGGTTCGGGGGAGGGTGTACAAAAAAAAGCGACTCAGTTTCCTGAATCGCTTTTTGGTGGGAGCAGAGGGAGTCGAACCCCCGACCCTCTGCTTGTAAGGCAGACGCTCTGAACCAACTGAGCTATGCTCCCTTTTTGTTTGGGATTGCAAAGGTAGTTATTTCAGTTGGATCTGCAAATTTTTAGACGGTTTTTTTGCGAAAAAAGTGAAAAAAAACTGCGTTTTCCTTTAATATGCGTCGTTGTGGACACCTGAAACTGCACGTCCACTTGGATCATTCATGTTCTTGAAGGATGCATCCCATTCGAGCGCAACGGCAGAAGAGCAGGCTACACTCGGCACACTCGGTACGCTCCTGGCGGCAGACTCACTCGGAAAATGCTCTTCAAAAATCGAACGGTAGCAATATTCCTCTTTGTTCATTGGCGGATTGATAGGGAAACGTTCTGCAGCATGTGCCATCTGCTCGTCAGTCACTGAAGACTCAGCAACTGCTTTCAGAGAATCAATCCAGCTGTAACCTACGCCGTCGGAGAACTGTTCTTTCTGTCTCCATGCAACAGAAGGAAGGAGCATGTCAGAGAAAGCCTCACGTAAGATTTTCTTTTCAATCACCGTGCCTGGGCACATCTTTGCCTCTGGATTAAGCCTCATGGCAACGTCAAGGAACTCCTTGTCAAGGAAAGGCACCCTGCCTTCGACACCCCATGCTGCAAGCGCCTTGTTGGCACGTAGGCAGTCATATTGATACAATTTCCCAATTTTGCGGACAGTTTCCTCATGGAAAGCTTTTGCAGACGGAGCCTTGTGGAAATACAGATATCCTCCGAAGATTTCATCGGAACCCTCACCGCTGAGCACCATTTTGATACCCATGCTCTTGATCACCCTTGCCAGCAGATACATCGGGGTGGAAGCCCTCACGGTAGTAACGTCATATGTTTCTATATAGTAAATGACATCTCTGATGGCATCAAGACCCTCCTGAACAGTGTAATTTACCTCATGATGCACCGTTCCGAGAAAATCCGCCATATCTTTTGCTTTTGCCAGGTCCGGAGCGCCCTTCAGACCAACGGCAAAACTGTGAAGCCTTGGCCACCAAGCCGTTGACTGGCTGTCATCCTCGACTCTGTTCTGAGCATATTTGGCAGCAACGGCACTTATGATGGAAGAATCGAGACCTCCGCTCAGGAGCACGCCATAAGGGACATCGGACATAAGTTGTCTCTTGACAGCCTCACACAATGCCTCCCTGACATCATCGGCAGAAGCACCATTCTCTTTTACGGCATCATAATCGTACCAATCCCTCTTGTACCATTTCTTCATCCTGCCATCCTTGCTCCACCAATAATGACCCGGAAGGAATGGCTCATACTCTTCACACTGTCCCTCAAGAGCTTTCAGCTCACTGGCAACGTAGATGGTACCGTCCGCATCACGACCTATATATAGAGGAATGACACCTATCGGGTCTCTGGCCACCAGAAATGCATCCTGAGTGGCATCATAAAGCGCAAAAGCATAGATGCCGTTCAAGTCTTCAAGGAAATCAATGCCTTTTTTCTGATATAGGGCCAGAATGACCTCGCAGTCAGAGCCTGTTTGGAACTCGTACTCTCCTTCCATCTGCTGGCGTATTGTCTTGTGGTTGTAAATCTCACCATTGACAGCCAATACTTTAGTCCTGTCTGCCGAATACAAAGGCTGTCCTCCTGACAGCGGGTCAACTATGGCGAGCCTCTCATGGGCCAGAATACATCTTCCGTCAGAAAAAATACCACTCCAGTCAGGTCCTCGATGCCTGATTCTTGATGACATTTTCAAGGCCTTGGTCCTCCAGTCCACAGACTGGTCCATCATTCCATAAATTCCTACAAATCCACACATACTGTAAATAGTTTTAAATAAAAAAACCGACCTTCAGGGCCGGCAGACATGTCAAGTATGAACAGATGAATGAGCCGACGTCACTGCACAAGGCAATTGGCAGAATTAAAATTATTAATCCAGCTATTATTGACGTTTATGTTGTTCAATTTCATCATTGCGATGCAAGTTTAGGAATTATCACTGAAAAATCAAAGCAAAAATTCGACAAACGACAGGAGTATTGCAAATAGCCTCTCTTATATTTGAAAATTAATGCAATATTGCTACCTTTGCAGGTCAAAGCGAAAAAGATGCTTTTCAATGGGGATGTTTTGGTTTTGACAGCATTAGACATTGGACGGTAAGCACGTCGGGCGTCGGAAGTTTGCCCGTAAATCTCAGCTTTCAAACAATTAGTTGGCAACAACTCTTATGCACTCGCTGCCTAGTCTGCAAAGCACACTAGCTTAATCCGGTCCGCCAAGGCTGCGGGCCCGACGAGTATCCCTCAGGGCTTTTCGCCGGTCATGTCCTGAATACGGGGTATCATTCAGACCGGATGCGGCAATGGACTCCTTTAAAGTTGCCTAAGATACAAAGGATAAGCGGTTGGTAGCCTGTCTTCCGGCAGCCCTCCGACGAAAACCAAAGAAAGACTAAACGTGTAGAAAGCTGCCTGGTGCGGTGTTTGGACGGCGGTTCGAGTCCGCCCATCTCCACAAAATTAGGCTGGCTAGGCCAGTTCCGGAATCGTTGGATTGTGTGACTTTTAATTTGAATAACCAAAGAGTGAAAATAAGATGAGAAACAAAATCTTGAACTTGTCAATTCTGGCCATGGTATTCCTCCTGACATCATGCGGCGGAGGAAAGAACATCGCTTATTTCCAGAACAAAATCATCAATGACCCGCAAGACGTGGACCATCATGCCGGTATTGTCATCGAGCCTAAGGACATGCTTTCAATTATCGTGTCCGGACGAAATCCTGAGCTTGTCGTCATGTTCAACCTCCCGGTGGTGACTTATCAGGCTGGATCTGAGACTGCTAGTGCGGGCAACAGAACCCTGGTAGGATATGTCGTTGACAACAATGGATTTATTGATTTCCCTGTTCTTGGCAAGATCAATGTCAAGGGACAGACAAGATGGGAACTTTCTGAACATATAGCAAAGATGCTGGCAGACGGCGGATACATAACTGACGCTGTAGTAAGTGTGGAATTCATGAACTTCAAGGTTTCCGTTCTGGGCGAGGTTAATTCTCCAGGAACATATACAATACAGGGAGATAAGGTGACTCTTCTTCAGGCAATAAGCCTTGCCCGCGACCTTACAATCTTCGGACAACGTGAAAACGTGACAGTAATCCGTGAGAAAGAAGGTGAAAGGGTAATGTATGAGGTGAACCTTTGTGATGTGAGTATGTTCAATTCTCCGGCATACTATCTTCAGCAGAACGATATAGTATATGTGCAGCCAAGTGACATCAAGGCAAGACAGTCAACAACCGACGACAAGACCCTCAGGCTTGCGAGCATAGTACTTTCCGGTGGTTCCCTGATGGCATCAATCGCTTCCATTCTGATAAGTGTGTTAATGAAATGATAATTTGTGTATATGGCAGATAATAATCAGAACAATCTCTCATTCAATAATGAGAACGAGTCGGAGTTCCAACTTTCCGACATTATTGAGCTCGTGTGGGCGCATAAATGGTGGTATGTGCTTTCTGTGGTTTTTTGCCTTTCAGTAGCAGTATTTTTCCTTTACCGCACACAGAAAACCTATGAAAGATCCATTAAAGTCCTGGTGGATGAAAGTAACCAGGATGCGACTATGAGGAACCTCGGAGTGACTTCAGCCAGCATGATGAAGTTAAGAGGCATGAACTCCGTTGTCAACGAAATCGAGGCTTTCAACTCTCCTGACCTCATGCAGGTCATTGTCGAGCGTCTTGGACTTGAAACCAAGTATTATGAGAAACAGCCTCTCAGAAGTGTGGAACTTTATCAGAACAATCCGATAGAGATGAAACTCTCTGGAAACAACCCTATGAACGTCGGTTTTTCACTCAGAGTATCAAACCTTGGAGACGGCAAGATCCTCCTTTCAGAGTTCCGCATCAAGAAAGATAAATTTGATGACAAGATAGAGGCTGTCCTCGGTGAGGTTGTTGATACCCCTGCAGGCTCGCTTACATTCTATGCCACTGACCATATTGACGATTTCAAGTATGACATCAGGATTTCATGGAGGAACAGCATGTCCATGGCAAAGGCATATTGCAAGGACCTCAGCATATCAATGATTGGAAAAGAGTCCACTGTGCTCCAAATGTCACACAAGGACCATTTCCCGCAGAGGTCTGCTTCCATCCTCAATTCATTGGTTGACGTTTACAACGAGAGCTGGGTGAGCAACAAGAATAAAGCTTCCGTAAATACATCAGAGTTCATCAATGAAAGACTGGTTATAATAGAGAAAGAACTTGCAACAGTCGAGGAGGCATTGAAAGAATACAAGTCTTCCAATAACCTTACTGATATCAAGGCATCTGCTCAGGTCTATATCAATGAATCCAGCCAGTATTCAGCAATGGCGTTCGAAATCAACAACAAACTTACCATTGCAAAATACATCAAGGAGTATCTCAACGACCCGAACAACAGCAGAAGTCTCATTCCTTCGAACCTCGGACTTGACAACAATTCCGTGGATTCCCAGATTAACGAGTACAATAACCTGGTGCTCAAGAGAGACCATCTCGCAGCATCCAGCTCTGAAAGCAACCCTATCGTTGCTGACTTCAATTCCCTGATTGCATCAATGAGAGTGGCTATCCTGAGTTCAATTGAGAATGTGATTACCACCCTCCAGCTCCAGCAAGACAAGATTGATGCACAGGAGAAGCAGATTCTCTCACGCATTTCTTCAAGTTCAGGACAGGAACTCCGCCTTCTTTCAATCGAACGTCAGCAGCAGATTACTCAGGAACTATATATGTTCCTTCTCCAGAAACGTGAAGAGAATGAACTTGCTGCCCTTGTCAATGTCGGAAACACCAGGGTGCTCATGAGACCTAACGGAGCAGACCAACCTGTCGATCCGAATACCAAGATGATTATTCTGATTGCTCTTGTGCTTGGTTGCGGCATTCCGTTCGGCTTCTATTTCCTGGAGAGAATGCTTGATACCACAGTGAAGACCAAGGCTGACCTTACAAGACTCTCTATGCCGATTCTTGCAGAAATTCCGAGTCTTGAGAACAAGAAACGCAGCCGTATTTTCAGACTCTTCACCAAGAACAACGACAAATCCCTCACCAAGATTGTGGTTCAGCAGGGTCGTCGTGACCAGATGAATGAGGCTTACAGGGTTCTCAGGACAAATGTGGATATGATACTTGGCCGTGATAAGAAGTCAAAGGTTATCATGCTCACTTCATTCAACCCGAATGCAGGAAAGACTTTCACAAGTCTCAACCTTGCTGCTTCAATGGCCGTGAAGAATTCGAAAGTTCTGCTTGTTGACCTT
Source organism: Bacteroidales bacterium (assembly GCA_022774085.1). GTDB lineage: Bacteria > Bacteroidota > Bacteroidia > Bacteroidales > UBA932 > Cryptobacteroides. The sequence goes on along the minus strand of JALFNZ010000146.1, from coordinate 12,915 downwards.
GATTTGAGGAAAGGTACCTTGAGCAAGGCCGTTGGCATCGAAGATACCGGAGTATCTGCATATCTGAGCGGAAAGGTGGATGAAATCTCAAAACATGTGCATGAAGTTGAAAAGAATCTCTTCTTCCTTCCATTGGGAACACTTCCTCCTAACCCGGCAGAGCTTCTGCTTTCGGACAGGTTCACCAAGATGCTCGAACTGGCAAAGCAGGATTATGACTACATCATCCTTGACTGTCCTCCAATCGAACTGGTTGTGGATTCAACCATCATAACCAATCATGTGGACATGACCATATTCGTGGCAAGGGCAGGTCTCTTTGATAAGAGGTCGCTCCCTGCAATTGAACATCTCTACACTCTGAATACTTATAAATCGATGGCAGTGCTGCTCAATGCAGTTAATATGAAGGATAAGAAGTACGGCTCGTACGGTTATGGCTATGGTTACGGTTATGGATACGGTTATGGCTATGGCAATTCTTCCAGCCATGAATAATTGAAAATATGGGATTACTGGACCTTTTCAATAAAAAGACTTCATTGGAGGCCTCCGGCCTTCTTAATCTCAAGACAGACCGTCATTCCCACATCCTTCCGGGTGTGGATGACGGTTTCAGGGTTTTGGATGACTCGCTGAAAGCTCTCGAATATCTTGAAAAGCAAGGTATTACCACTGTATGGTGTACTCCTCATATAATGGAGGAGATGCCTAATACAACTGAAGACCTGCGCAACAGGTTCAGTGAATTGTGTGAAGCGTATAAAGGCAACCTTGAACTTCATCTTGGTGCCGAGTACATGATGGACATGCTTTTTGAAGATAGACTGTCCACAGATGACCTGATTGTAGGTGAAGACGGTTTTCTTTTGATGGAAACTTACACGGACAATCATTCGACGAACATCTTTGATGTTTTCAAACGAGTCATGGCAAAAGGATACAAGCCACTTTTCGCACATCCGGAGCGTTACAGATACCTTAATCAGGAAGACTACCGGATTCTGCATGATATGGGTGTCTGTTTCCAATTGAACATTCCTTCTGCCATCGGATATTACGGTGAAGATGCTTTCAGGAAAGCATTCATGCTCCTTCAGAAAGGATGGTATTCCTGCATGGGCTTTGATGCTCACAGACTCGGAGCCCTTAAGGAACAATGTGAGGGACAACATCTCAAGAAAGAAATTGTCCCATATTTGAAGTTCTTTGGTTAAATAGAATTGAAATGTTAAAGAATTTATTAAAAAACATAGCCGGCTGGTATTTCTCCAGCAAGACGTTGCCGTATTGGTGCGTCCTGATGATTGATTGTGTCATCATCATGTTTTCCGGGATACTTGGAATGTATGTTGACTTCGGTGGCTCATATTTGGCGAGTCATTTCTGGCCATGCACCCTTGGACTGCTGATTACACTTATACCGATGCTTGTGTTTTTCAAGTTGTTCCATACATATTCAGGAATCATAAGATATTCATCATTTGTTGATTTGCAGAGAGTGGCAATTGCAAACGTCTGTGGCATCCTGACAGCATATCTGCTTGGCATCCTTTTATCAATGATTCCATGGTTTGCAGCCAATACGTGCTTCCCGAAATTGATAGGTTCATTCGTGCTGTTTTGCTGTGCAACGCTCCTTATGTGGTTTGAGCGAGTGCTTGTCAAAAGAATATTCGACACATTCAACATTGATTCAGCCATCCCTGTGGCAATCTATGGAACCAAGGCTGGAGGTATCAGCGTGGCGAAAAGTCTTAATTCCGTCCGCGAAAAGAAATACAATCTCAAATTATTCATCTCAGACGGATTAGAGATGAAAAATACCTATCTTATGGGTAAGAAGGTGTATCTCAACGGTGAGGGAATTGCAGCCACACTGCTTGAGCAAGGTGTAAAAGTCCTTCTCGTATCTCCTCTGAAAACAGAAAAGTTCCGTTCTAACGAACAGATGGTGGATGAAATCATCGGCGCCGGAATCAAGATCATGATGATGACCGGGGAAGAGGAATGGGACGGAAAGAGTCCTCTCAGCCATGACCAGCTCCACGAGGTAGATATTGAAGACCTCCTTCCGAGGGATAAGATTGAGGTGGACATGGATGCAATAGGTTCATTGCTGAAAGGCAGGAGAATACTCATTACCGGAGCAGCAGGAAGCATCGGATCAGAAATCGTAAGACAGGTAGCAACATTCGGCCCTGCTGAAATGATTCTGATTGACCAAGCTGAAACACCAATGCATGATGTAAGGCTCATGATGGCAAGGCAGTACTCAGAAATCAAGAATGAAACCATTGTCACAAGCATCACTAATCAGGGGCATATGGAGAAGATATTCCAACAACACAAACCTGAATATGTTTTCCATGCCGCAGCCTACAAGCATGTACCTATGATGGAAGACAATCCTGCGATCGCTGTCCAGAACAATATTTACGGAACAAGAGTGATTGCAGATCTGGCAGTCAAATATGGCGCAAAGAAATTTGTCATGATTTCAACAGACAAAGCAGTGAATCCTACGAATGTGATGGGCTGCAGCAAACGTATATGTGAAATATATTGCCAGAGTCTCAATCAGGCCATCCAGTCGGGTAATGTCAAGGGAGAAACCCAGTTCGTTACTACCAGGTTCGGAAATGTTCTTGGCTCGAACGGAAGCGTGATACCAATCTTCAAGGAGCAGATCCGTAACGGTGGTCCTGTAACCGTTACACATCCTGACATCATACGTTATTTCATGCTCATACCGGAAGCATGCCGTTTGGTGCTTGAAGCAGGTACCATGGGCAAAGGTGGAGAAATTTTTGTGTTCGACATGGGCAAGCCTGTAAGAATTGTCGATTTGGCCAAGAGAATGATTCTGCTTTCCGGTGCCAAGGATATCCAGATTAAGTTTACAGGCCTTCGTGACGGAGAGAAACTTTATGAGGAGGTGCTCAACGACAAGGAGGGCACTGTGCCGACTGTACATCCGAAAATCATGGTTGCAAAGGTACGCGAATACGACTATGAAGTTGCATGCAAGAATGAACTTCGCCTGCTTGAGGCCTCATATTCATTCGATGATATGGACATTGTGCGCATCATGAAGGAAATCGTTCCAGAGTATAAGAGCAAATGCTCGAAATATGAGGTTCTTGACAATTAATAACCAGAAATTATGTTGATTGAAAATGTATCCCTGTCGGGAAAGACTGTCCTGGTGACAGGTGCAGCCGGCTTCATAGGAGCCAATCTAGTAAAACGTCTGTTTGCCGATGTAAAAGATATCAGGATTGTGGGTATAGACAGCATCACTAACTATTACGATGTCAATATCAAATATGGCAGACTAGAGCAGATTGCTTCACTCGGCAGAGACTGGACATTCATCAAAGGGAATATTGCAGACAGGGAAGTCCTTGAAGGCATATTCAGGGACTATGCTCCTACTGTTGTCGTTAACCTTGCTGCCCAGGCCGGAGTACGCTACTCTATCACCAATCCTGATGCATATATCGAATCCAACATGATCGGCTTCTACAATATCCTTGAATGTTGCCGCCACTATCCTGTTGAACATTTGGTATATGCCTCCTCATCATCAGTCTATGGCACAAACAAGAAGGTGCCATATTCTACTGACGACAAGGTTGACAATCCTGTATCCCTGTATGCAGCGACAAAGAAAAGCAACGAACTCATGGCTCATGCCTATTCGAAGCTTTATGACATACCTAGTACAGGTCTGAGATTTTTCACGGTTTACGGTCCAGCAGGCCGTCCAGACATGGCATATTTTGGCTTCACCGACAAACTCCGCAAAGGAGAAACCATCAAGATTTTTAACTACGGCAATTGCAAGAGGGATTTTACCTATATTGACGACATCGTGGAAGGGGTGGTCAGGATTATCGGGCATGCACCCGAAAGACAGAAGGGTGAAGACGGACTTCCATTGCCGCCATACGAGGTGTATAATATCGGAAACAGTTCTCCGGAAAACCTTCTGGACTTTGTTCAGATTCTTCAGGAGGAACTGATTGCAGCCAAAGTACTCCCACAAGACTATGACTTTGAATCACATAAGGAATTGGTGCCTATGCAGCCGGGTGACGTGCCTGTTACTTTTGCCGACACCACGCCTCTTGAAAGGGATTTCGGATTCAGGCCATCTACAAGCCTCAGGACAGGTCTGCGCAATTTCGCACAGTGGTATGCAGAGTATTATGGAACAATAAAATAGAATTATGAGGAATAAGGAAAATCTGAAGGTTGCCGTTGCCGGAACCGGTTATGTCGGCCTTTCAATTGCGACTTTGCTGGCTCAGCATCATACAGTTACAGCTGTTGATGTGATTCCGGAGAAAGTTGAGAAAATCAACAATCGTATTTCTCCTATCCAGGACGAATACATCGAGGAATATCTGAAGAACAAACCTCTTGACTTGAATGCAACCCTGGATGCAGAGGCAGCCTATTCTGACGCTGACTTTGTGGTGATAGCTGCTCCTACAAATTACGACAGCAAGAAGAATTATTTCGATACTTCCCATGTTGAGGAAGTCATTGACTGCGTGCTTAGGGTGAATCCTGATGCAGTCATGGTGATAAAGTCCACCGTTCCGGTTGGTTATACCGCATCAACAAGAGAAAAATTCTCCTATAGGGAAAGACTTCAGGACGGAACTTTCAAAGTAGTGACACCGAACATCATCTTCGCCCCTGAATTCCTAAGGGAGTCAAAGGCATTGTATGACAATCTTTATCCGAGCCGTATCATTGTCGGATATGACCATCAGGATGAGAAACTCGCCAATGCAGCCCGACTGTTCGCTGAAATAATTGCAGAAGGAGCCATATCAACCGACGTGCCTACCCTCTTCATGGGTACTACAGAAGCTGAGGCAGTGAAACTATTTGCAAACACATATCTTGCACTCAGGGTCAGCTATTTCAATGAACTTGACACTTATGCAGAGATGAAAGGGCTCGACACCCGTTCAATCATCGACGGAGTATGCCTCGATCCACGCATTGGTGCACACTACAACAACCCTTCATTCGGTTATGGCGGATATTGCCTTCCTAAGGATACCAAGCAGCTTCTGGCCAACTACAATGACGTTCCGGAGAACCTTATTCAGGCCATTGTGGATTCCAACCGTACAAGGAAGGATTTCATTGCCGACCAGGTACTGGAGAAAGCCGGTTATTACAGCAGCAACAGCCAGTGGGATAGCAAACAGGAAAAACGCTGTGTAGTGGGAGTCTTCCGTCTGACGATGAAGTCAAACAGCGACAATTTCCGCCAGTCTGCCATTCAGGGTATTATGAAGAGAATCAAGGCCAAAGGTGCAGAAGTGGTCATCTATGAGCCGACCCTCGCAGACGGATCTTCATTCTTCGGAAGCCGCGTGGTGAACGACCTGTCTCTCTTTAAGGCAATGTCACAGGCTGTGATTGCGAATAGATATGAACCTTGCCTGGATGATATCGCAGACAAGGTTTATACAAGGGATGTCTTCAGAAGAGACTAATTCCCGTTATATTCATTAAGGAAGTCTCTTACTACTTCGGTATATTTTGCTGGATGGTCCTGATATGAACGCGCGTGTTCAGATCCCGGGGCTATCCAGCATTCTTTTGGCTGAGGCTTGGCATCATATAGAGGCTGCATCATGATGAACGGGACGAAAGTATCCGCATCGCCATGGATGAAAAGCATAGGCTTCCTGCATTTTTTCACTGATTCCAGTGGGGATGCCTCGCGGAAATTCCAGCCAAACTTTCTGTTACACAAAGAACTTGTCCAATTGAGCAGCGGGAAGGAAGGCAGTCCGAACATCTCCTTCAACTGCATTGAGAACTCATCCCAGACACTTGTATAGCCGCAGTCTTCAATGAAGGCATTCACATAGTCAGGCACATTCCTGGCAGAAACGTTCATGGTTGTGGCGGCTCCCATAGATACGCCGTGCACCACCATCGCACTCTTGCACCCTTCCTCCCTGAAAAGTTCTTCTGCTATTGAGATCCAATTCAACACATCGTCTGCATCCTTCCAACCCATCTGGATATCCTCTCCTTCACTCAGCCCGTGGCCATGGAGCTCCGGCATGAGGACATTGTAACCCATGTCGCGGTTGTACATCCTGCAGAAATACATGAATTTGATGGCGTTGTCCTTATATCCGTGAACCATTACGGCGGTTTTTCCATGAGCATTGTCAGCTTTCATATAATAAGCATGATGACGCTCTCCGTTAGGCATCACGACGAACGTGTCTTTGAGAATTCCGTTGGTGCTGACACTGTCCATCCATGGTTTCATGTCCGTAAACCTTCCATACAGGATGGCATAGGTGCTGTCTATGTCATGTCTGTTCTTGTCAGGCGAGAGGGAGAATCCCAACATATATCTGCTTGCACCTGCAAGTATGAGCAAAACCAGGACTACGATGCCTGCCAGAACATAAAGTGAAATGCGGAGTTTTGATTTCTTTGCCATATTCTATGTAAATTATCTAATAAAGGCAAATATAGAAAAAGCTGATAAAAAAAGTTTATATTTGCCAAAAATCATGTTATGCAGACGAGAAACAATCATGTAGTCATAATGGCGGGAGGTATCGGAAGCCGATTCTGGCCTATGAGCACGACTCAGCTCCCGAAACAGTTTGTGGATATCCTTGGCATTGGAAAAACATTGATTCAGATGACCGTGGACCGGTTCAGTACATTGTGTCCGAAGGAAAACCTCTGGGTCGTGACGGGGGAGAGATATGTTTCCATAGTCAAAGAGCAGATACCTGATATCATTGAAGATCATATAATTGCAGAACCCGTGGCAAGGGGGACCGCACCGTGTATAGCCTATGCTTGCTGGAAAATCAACAGCCGTTATCCTCAGGCCAATATTGTCTTCACCCCTTCCGATGCTCTGGTCCTTGATACTGAGGCTTTCCGCAAGGTCATCGTCGGTGCCCTTGAATTCACCGCCGAAGGCGAAAGGATTGTGACTGTAGGCATAAAGCCTTCCCGCCCGGAAACAGGATACGGTTATATCGAGGCGGGACAGCCTGCTTCCGCCGTACAGTCAGGTACTGTGTTTAAGGTAGATTCTTTTCGAGAGAAACCCGACAGGAAGACAGCAGAATATTATATATCCAAAGACAATTATCTGTGGAATGCCGGAATTTTTATTTGGAACGTAAAGACCATCGTCTCGCAACTGAGGAAGTATATTCCTGAGACGTCGAGACTTATGGATGAGATGGCTCCGTCGTTCTTCTCGGATGGGGAGGCGGGGAAGGCTGCGGAACTTTTCCCTCTGTGTGAGAAAATTTCCATTGACTATGCCGTGATGGAGAAGTCCGACTGCATATACACTCATCCTGCCGATTTCGGATGGAGCGATCTGGGCACATGGGGAGCACTCAAGTCTCTTCTTCCCAACGATTCGCAGGGAAATGCCATGGCCAGGAGGGGAGAGGACGAATCGGGCAATGTGCGCATACAGACGCAGACTCCTTCGACGGGAGGAGGCAATGTGAAAATGTTCGACTGTCGTGATTGCATCATCCATGTACCTGATACCAAGGATGTTGTGGTTCAGGGACTTGAAGGCTATATTGTCGCTGAACACGCAGACCGGCTTCTTGTATGCCGTCTTGACCATGAACAGGAAATAACAAAATATATAAAATAAGATTGAAGAGGATTTTTGAATATGGCTGACAATTATCTGGAGAATAAGTTCGAGGCGCTACAGCTAAGACGTGAGAAAGAAAAAAAAGCCAGGCAGGCAGCCTGGAAAAAGAGGATGGATGCTTACCGGAAGCGGCTTCAGGAACAAGCTATGTCCGGATGCTCTAAAGAGGAACCTGTTTGTGAAGACGCCTCCAAATCCCAAGAGGATAACGTCTGACGGGTGTCAGCTTGTCCCAAATCCATGAATAGATCCTCCATGTGCGACTGTCTGCAGTGTAGCTGCGTCCTTTCCTCCGGATTTCATACATGATGGCTATTACATTGTCCACTGTAGCTGTTTCGGTCTGGGCAACATTTCCGTCTCCCATAAGAGTGACTAAGTCTCCATCTCTTCTTATAATTCTGTGAATTAAATAGTTACCCCGTGTATCCTTCACGAGGGCGACGCAGCCTTTGCATATTTGCTCATCTTTCCAAGGGCCGAGAGTAATTACATCCCTCATGTTTGCCATGAACGGATTCATGCTATATCCCTTTACGGTCAGCGAAACAGTCTTTCCCTGAGCAACCAGACGGCGGACTTCTTCCATCATTGTCGCCTTGTCTATCTGAATGGTCTTTGTCATATTTGAAACTTCTGATGCAAAAGTACGGAAATAATTGCTAACTTTGGCTTATTATGGAATATTTTGGAAAATATATGGTCGCCGGGCATGTATTCGCAATACGCCTGCCCGGAAATTATTCGAAAGAGGACTGTTTGAAGCCCTATGAACCTTTCGTTTATAATGGGCCCGAAGAACCCTTGTTCACTGCCTCCATTGAAGTTGTCGGACATCTTTCAGAAATGGATTTTGGAAAGGTGAAGGATTGTTATAATGAAGAAGCCCCATATTTCTGGATACTTGACAACGGAAGATGGAATTTCGGTTTCTCATATTCGAGAAAACATCCGGACTGCGTCGTCGTCCCATCGGAGGATTTCAAGGACAACAAGGTTTATATTCCTTCGGGGGCGCGCTCCCAATTCATTGAATTTGCCGTGAGCAACGCCACGATGCTCCTTTATACCATCACAACTACCCCAAGGGATACCCTTCTGATACATTCATCGGTGACAGTCAAGGACGGGGCTGCTTATGCTTTTCTGGGGAAAAGCGGTACCGGAAAAAGCACCCACTCACGTCTGTGGCTTGAGAATATCGAAGGCACCTTGCTTTTGAATGACGATAACCCTATTGTACGTGTAATTGACTCAAAAACATATATTTATGGATCGCCATGGAGCGGAAAGACCCCTTGTTACAAAAATGATGTGAAGCCTCTCAAAGGCGTTGTCAGACTCACTCAAGCTCCATATAACAAGATTCAGAAATTGCCTCCTGTCCAGGCCTATGCCGCCTTCATGCCATCCTGCTCGTGCATGAAATGGGACAGGAACCATACGGATGCCTTGCACAAGACTGTGGAGGCTGTTGTGAAATCGGTGAATTTCTGGGGGTTGGAATGCCTGCCTGATGCTGATGCAGCCTTTGTATGCTGCAATGCAGTCACTGCCTGAATCAATTATCATATATGCGGAAGTATTTCAAATGGTTTGCAGCGGCGGTGCGCCCCTATTCAGGTGCACTTTCTGTCGTGCTGCTTTGCCATGTCCTGCTTGCAGGATGTGGAATTGCTTTCGTATATGTCAGCAAAGTCCTTGTTGACATTGCTGTCGGACTTGTCCCGGGAAGCATCCTTACATGGGCTGTTCTTTTCGCAGGGGTGATTGTCCTGAGAATTGCATTGAACTCACTGCGTACATGGCTACAGACCAAGACCGAAGTGGCATTGAAAAACGGGTTGAGGCGTCGTCTTTTCAACAATCTGCTCCATACCCGCATCATGCAGGATGAACACAGGCATTCTGGAGACGTAGTCAGCCGTTTTCAGGAGGATGTCAGAGTGGTTGCCTCCACCTTTGCAGTATCGGTTCCGGGGCTTGCCGGCACGGTGCTACAGTTTCTTGCAGCCTTTATTTTCTTTGTAATCCTTGAATACAAGCTCGCTGTCCTGGTACTTGTAATCCTGCCTTCCGGACTTGTAGTCGGCAAATTCATTACATTGAAAATCAGGGATTTGACAAAGCAGATCAGGGCTAGCGACAGCAAAGTCCAGTCACATATCCAGGAAAGCATACAGCATATCACCGTCCTCCAGTCACTTGAACATGAGGACCGTAGCATGGATTCCCTTGACCAGCTTCAAGGAGAAGTTTACAATAACGAGATCCGAAGGGTGAGGTTCAGCCTGTTTTCCAGGGTGATGATATCAATTGCCTTTTCCGCAGCCCATGCTGTTGCATTTCTGTGGGGTGTGGTCGGAATCAGCCACGGGACCATCACTTACGGTATGATGACTGCATTCCTGCAACTTTTGGGGCAGATTCAGAGGCCGTTGATGGAAATGAGCTCCCAACTACCTTCCATAATCCATTGTACGGCTTCCATTGACCGGCTTATGGAATTGGAACAGAATGCCGTTGCTGTTGTAGCAGAGCCTATGATGATGAAAGGGACAGCGGGAATCAGGTTTGAAAATGTATCGTTTTCTTATCCTGGAGCCACTTATGCTGTACTCAGGAATTTTTTCCATGATTTCAAGCCGGGAAGCCGTACTGCCGTGATGGGGCCTACCGGGGTGGGAAAGAGTACAATGATAAAACTGATTATGTCTTTCCTATCTCCTTCGGAGGGAAAGGTAATGATATATGATTCCTCGCACTGTGCCGTGGTTTCTGCCGCGACAGTTTGCAACATGGTCTTTGTTCCTCAGGGGAACAGCCTTCTGAGCGGTACGATAAGGGAGAATCTGCTCATGGGTAATCCCCATGCCGATGATGAAATGATACGTGAAGTCTTGCATTCAGCTGCAGCTGATTTTGTATATGATCTTCCACAAGGGGTTGATACACAGTGTTTCGAGCTTGGTGCAGGCTTGAGCGAAGGGCAGGCTCAGAGGATAGCCGTGGCAAGGGCCTTGCTTCGTGAAGGAAGTATTATGCTGCTTGATGAGTTTACTTCAGCCCTTGATGCCGATACGGAAGCCTTGATGATGAAAAGGCTCACTGACAGGTCTCAGGGGCGTACTATGATATTTATTACACACAGAGACAGGATTCTGGATTATTGTGATTCCGTCCTCCGTCTTGACGAATGCTCCATCCGATAATCAGGCGGTGAATCTGTGTTAAAAATGATGATAATTATGAAACCGGAAAGGAATAATTTGTTTATCAATCTGAACAAAAGGGTAAGGCGTGAGCACATGCCTTCAATGCGCAGGAGACTTTTGCTTGCATTGGGTTCTATAGCTGCCATATTGTTGCTGTCCAGCATAATATCCATTGTGGAATATATGAGGATGAGCAATTATGTCTCCGAAAAGATTGCGACCAACATCAACTGCCTGAACCAGTCGGAAAAACTCGCCTCAATGGCTTCCGAACTTAATTTGGGAATGCTATCTGCGGTAATGAGCAACGATGTGACCAAACTTAAGAAACTGGATGCTTCAAGCTTCATACTCCAGTGCGACACCCTAAGGCATTCGCTTGCATCTGACAAGGCCGTACCTGCTACTGATTCCCTTATGACATCCTTCAGGAGTTTCCTCTATGCATCCCTTGCTCTCGAGAAGGTGTTCGAATCCGATTCATTGGATGTAAGTACTTGGTTTTTCGAACAGTTGCAGCCGAGATATGTGCAAGTGCGCAAGGATATCTACTCCTTGAATTCAATCATACATGACCAGATGAGGGCCAATTCAGAGGGCTTTGATGAGAGCTTCTACCGTGGCATTATGCCTGGACTGGTCGCCGTGGGGGCAGGACTTGTACTTGTATTTCTCCTGATGTATTTCATCCTCTCGCTCTATGTAAATCCTCTTTTCAGGATTTCCAATGCACTGGACAATTTTCTTTCAACCGGCAAACGGTATTCGGTGACATTCGAGGGGGACGACCAGATAGCCAATATCAACAATGCAGTTACAGAGATCACTGAAGAGAACCTTGAGCTCAAGCGCAGGATTTCAGTCCTGAAACATTCTGCACAAGCTGTTGACAAAAAGGAGGAAGAGTAATGAATATCAAGGCGGTCTCAACCAATGTAGGCAAGGCTTTGCTGGTCAGTGCCCTTTTCATGTTCCTGTCAACCATTGTTTCAATAATTGACGGGCGCGATTCGGCATTCGGCCCACTGGCAATCAGTTGCCTGATTACCCTTATTGTTGGAGCCTTTCCTTTCATCTTCGTCAAGAAAGCTCCACCTTTGACCCTGCATGACGGTTTTCTGACCATCGTGCTGAGCTGGTTTCTGTCCTTTATTTTCGGAATGCTGCCCTATGTGTTGTGGGGAGGCGAATTTACTCTCGTAAATGCCTGGTTTGAAAGTGTTTCCGGATATACGACTACAGGAGCTACCATCCTGACCAATGTCGAGGCCCTTCCTCGCAGTCTTCTTTTCTGGCGTTCCTCCACACATTTCATCGGAGGGCTGGGAGTAGTGGTTTTCCTTCTTTTGGTCATGCCGGATGCCAGCCCTTATCGTCTGAAACTCACCAATATGGAGATGTCTTCGCTCTCCAAGGAGGGATACAGATACAAATCCAGCAAGGTGGTCTTTGTCATCGCCATGGTGTATCTGTGCCTCAATGTACTGACATTCCTTTCTTTGTGGATTGCGGGCATGCCTTTCTTCGATGCGGTCAACCATGCTTTCAGCATCGTTTCAACAGGTGGCTTCAGCACGAAAAACAATTCCATAGGACAGTTCGGCTCAGGGCTGATCAATGCGATATCAATCATCTTCATGTTGTTATCAGCAATTCATTTCGGAGTGCTTTATTCGGTGTTTGCAACCCGTTCGCTCAAACCTCTGAAAAACACAGTGATTGGCTATTATTTCGGAATAATCGCCATCGTATCCCTTCTTGTGGCCGTCTGCCTGAAGATAGAGGGTTTCCAGCAGAGCTGGGGCAGGACACTATTTGATTCGTTTTTCAATGTGGTCAGCTATATGACTTCGACAGGTCTGGCCGTGAATGACAATTCCAATTGGCCTGTCCTGCCAGGCATTTTGCTGATTTTTACTGCATTGCACTGCGGATGCTCAGGTTCGACGACAGGAGGATTCAAACTCGATAGGCTAATCATAGCATTGAAAAGTTTCGGTG
>JALFNZ010000135.1 GCA_022774085.1 Bacteroidales bacterium | reverse complement strand
GCTTGCCGGGGAATCTATTGGAGTTGAAGGGATGCTGTGCGAGTCATGCGACACGACCTCATCATCAGAATATCTTACATCGATGCATGGCTTGTATATTTCGACTGTCTGTTTTGCAAATTGTGCTCTTTTGAGCCTCCTGATAAGTTCCTCTGTCTTGCCGGAGAACATGGATCCGCAGATTACCTCGATAGAACCTGCTTTTTTTACTTTTTCTAAAAACATTTGTTTAATTTTGTGGTTCGACAAGTTGCAAAGATAGTCAAAGATTGCCTTATGGAAAATAGAGAGTCTGTATTTTTATCAGAAGTTAAAGACCTGATTTCTGATTTGCGAAAGAGAGTTGAATATCTCGAGAACAAGGTGGAGGAGTATGAAAATTTGCTCTATTCTGAAGAAACAGAGCCGATTAGTCTTGATATTGATGAACTGGATGTCATTCTGGAGCCAGAACCCGAGCCAGGACCGGAACCCGAACCAGAGCCGGAGCCAGAAACAGAATCAGAGCCAGAACTGGAACCCGAGCCAGAAACAGAAACAGTGTCGGAACCAGAATCAGTGCCGGAACCAGAGGTAACAACAGTCCAGATAATCGAGGAAAAACGTCCGCTATGGTGGAACGATATGCCGGGATCACCGGTCAGAGACATCCGCAGTGCCATATCCCTGAATGACCGGATATTGTTCATCAACACTCTCTTCAACGAAGATCCTGCGACTTTCCAGAATGTGGTCAATGCGATTAATGGGATGAACTCTCTCGAAGAAGTTGCAGATTACATCAATTCTGAATTTCCTCTGTGGGACATGGATTCGGAAACGGTCTATCGCTTCATGATGGCAGCAAGAAGGAGGGTAAGATAAGATGGCGGGCATACTATACATAGTCCCAACTCCTGTGGGCAATCTTGAAGATATGACCTTCCGGGCAATCAGGGTTCTGAAAGAGGCAGACCTGATTCTTGCCGAAGACACCCGCACAAGTTCGGTCTTGCTGAAGCATTTCGAAATCAGCGGAAGGCTGGAATCGCATCACAAATTCAATGAGCACAAGACAGCCTCTATGATCAAGGAGAGGATTCTTGCAGGGCTTAACGTAGCGCTTATAAGCGATGCGGGCACACCTGGCATTTCAGACCCGGGCTTTCTCCTTGCACGCACATGCATTGAAGAAGGCATTGAAGTCCAGACTCTTCCCGGAGCCACAGCTTTCGTTCCGGCCCTAGTTTCCTCCGGTTATCCGTGCGACAGGTTTTGTTTTGAGGGTTTCCTTCCGCAGAAAAAAGGAAGGCAGACGAAGATAGAATCCCTTGCCGGTGAAACTCGTACGATGATTTTCTACGAATCCCCCTACCGTCTGGTCAAAACCCTTGAGCAGTTTGCAGAGTATTTCGGTCCTCAGAGGCAATGCTCTGTGGCAAGGGAGATTTCCAAGAAATTCGAGGAACACCGCCGAGGCAGCCTTGAAGATGTGGCATCATGGTTCAGGGAACATGAGCCGAAGGGTGAAATCGTTATCATTGTTGCCGGAGCTCCCGAAGTCCAGAAGGAAAAGAAGAAATACCACAAAGCCGACCGTGATGACGAATAGAGCATTCGTCAGAATAATCTTCGGATAGTACAATAAATAAGGCTGGTCTGCCGACCAGCCTTATTATTATCTTTTTGAAGTGGTGAGGTAGATATCCGCCATTGGGATAATCACCATAACATCAAGGAATGCAATCATTGCAACAGCTCCGTATGCTCCGATGGTGAGGGCCATTGCAAGGGCAAACAGGAAAGAATATGCATGCAGAAGGATGAGTGCAATAGCTATCGGCATCCAGCCTTTCCATCCTGTCATACGCCAAAGGATGAGGGCGGTAGTTGCACAGGTAAGCGGAATGAGGAACATCAGGTTCTCTCCAAGAGTGAATACCAGGGCGGCACAAAGTACAAGCAGCAGGGCCAATGTTCCATAAAGGACTGAGCATGAATACTGTGAAATGGCATTTGACACTGCACTGCTTCTCATTGAAGTAACCCCTCTTACAGCCTTTCTGCGGAAAATAAAATAGAAAATTTTGCAAAACGCAATCATGATGATTGTCATTGCTATCATTGCAATATTATCAAAGCCCACACCCTGAACTATGCCGAAAGGTTTGAACTTGGCGCCACAAGATAGG
This sequence comes from Bacteroidales bacterium, assembly GCA_022774085.1. Lineage (GTDB taxonomy): Bacteria > Bacteroidota > Bacteroidia > Bacteroidales > UBA932 > Cryptobacteroides. The sequence continues at coordinate 2,177 of JALFNZ010000135.1, read as the reverse complement.
GCACATATCCATGAACATAGCTCACAAATCAAAAGTACGCCTATTGCACTTATGAGCATGATCCCGGAAATCTTGAACACCCTTGATGTTTTGACCCGTCCACGCAATCCTTCCAGAGCAAAAAGGAGAAGAAAGAGGACAAATACTATGATATTCAATATCTTGTACCAGTTCTTACTCATCTTGATGAGCCCGATTGCCGGAATGGTGAAACTTGTCACATCCCTATCGGATACAAGGGCTGTCTTATCTGCATAAGCCTCGTTAGTGAGATATTCCAAAGCCACAGGGAGCACCTGTGCTCCGTAATGCTGGACGGACCTGTCACTTACATTTGAAAAGTTGTCAAGGTCGGTATGATAATGGTTTACATCTGCAACGGTAGAAAAGTTCATCCCGGGTATCTCATCTTTGACAATTGTGAAATCAGTGAAATTCGGCATAAAGTTGTACACCACTGTCGTGAGAGAATATGTGAACGGATATTTTGCTGCATGTGCATAAAGATCCATAATCTTCTCATTCGAAGGACTGGTTTCGAAGAGGAGTGCCGGTCCCCAAGGTCCTCGGGCTTCAATATTGATCATAAGGCCGACATTGTCGAACTCTTCCCTGTCATTCTCCCAGATGGCCTTCATTCCCATCATCCCGACCTCTTCAGCATCGGTGAACAGCACTTTTATACCCTGATTCCATTCTGAACGGACTTTCAGAGCCTGTGAGACAGTCTCAAGAATTACTCCGACTCCATAGCCATCATCAGCTGCGCCATAAGACCACACTGTATCCTTTGGCATCGGCTGGGAATATCTTGAATCATAATGTGCTACAAGCATCAGCCAAGTGCATGGGCCGGATGTTTCAGGAGCGAATTCCGCCACGATATCAACAGCATCAAATACATATTCGACATGTTTCCCCTTTGGTCCAACAAGCGAATCATACTGGTATTGCTTCACCGTATCAGCTCCCATTGACCGGAGCCTTTCGGCAAGGTATTCACGCACTTGCGCCCTTTCCTGAGGCTGGGCTACTGAGTGATGGCTCTGTGAAATCACCTCTATATCCTGAAGGACACGGGCTGCAGAAAAATTGTCCGATTCTGCCGTCTGTGGTTTCGGCATGGTGAAAAGGCCAAAGGCCAGAAAAGCAGTGGCCAGGATAACGGCCGTCAGAATTAAGAATCTCGCTGTTTGTTTCATACTATTTTAAATAACGGCGGCAAATATACGAAATATTATTATAATCCGTTGAATGAGTTCCATACCATTGGAAAAAAGATTATTTATATAAATGGGAGGAATAATCCAATATTTTTATTTACTTTGCAAGTTGATGAAAATTATGCTTTTGTATTAAGCAATCCTATTAGGAATTGAATTATCATAATCAATATTATTATGTTTAAACTAGCTCACAAAAAGGCAGTCAAGATACTGATTACAGGTCTTGCTCTGCCAGGGTTGTTCTCTTGTGCAAAGAAAGAGTATGATCTGGAAAACCTTAACAAAGAGGTAACAATTGCACAAAAAGGTCTTGCCCTCCCAATTGGCAGCACCAGGCAAATCACTGTTAAAGACCTCCTCAAAGATGTAGAAACTGATGTCCTCACTCAATTCAATGGCGGATATGCCATCAAATTTGAAGACAAAATGGACCTTGGCGAGAATCTGCCTGACTTTCAGGATTTGATCAAAATCAATGATATCAAGTTCAATAATTCATTTGATTTCGCTATCGAAGGCATTGACTCAGATGCTCTTTCAATAGACGGTCAGGATTTCACTGCGCAGTTTGACCTGGGAAGCAACATGGATGTAGATATAAATATCCCTCCTTTCTCTTCTTCAGAGAAGATTGCGCTCGGATTGTCCAAATATGCAGGCTATGTGAAAGACATAAACCTCAGAGAAGGAATGCCTGAAGTTAAACTTCCTATCAGCCAGACAATCAACATCTCAGCCCCAGTCGTCCCTGGCGTGCCTGCCTTTGATAAGGAAATAACAAATTTGAACATCGAATTAGGCAGCGCAGAAGAAAATCTCACTGTCCAATTCGAATCTCCAAATGAGAATCTGACCAACATCCGGGACCTTAAACTTGAGAACGGTTCCAAACTGGTCATTGTGGCTGAAATGAGCGGTTCTGATTTCCTGAAGAATGGTGTTTTCACTCCT
>JALFNZ010000125.1 GCA_022774085.1 Bacteroidales bacterium | reverse complement strand
GCTTGCGAAACTTCTTCCCCACGCACATTACCCTGTTAACGAGGACCCATCCCTAAATCCCTTCCCCCGGGGAAGGGACTTACTATCGACCTAAAGGTCTCAAAATTCGGTAGTTTCGCTACATGCGAAACATAAATTCACCAGAACCGGAGTCTTGCTTAAAGATTATTTCAAGCCAGATGTCAGAGTCTATCAAACATAGGCTCTGACATCTGCTGCAGTGATGCGTCCGGATGAGAGGATAAGAAGCCGCTCGACGACATTTCTGAGTTCCCTTATATTTCCGGTCCAGCTTCTGTCAACGAGCAGTTTGAGTGCATCCTTGTCAATCTCAAGTTTCTGCATTCCGGTCTCGGCGCAGATTTGCTCAATGAAATAGTTTACAAGCAGAGGAATGTCATCTTTCCTTTCATCAAGGGATGGTACATTGATTACGATGACACTCAATCGGTGATACAGGTCTTCCCTGAAATTGCCTTTGGCTATTTCTTCTTTGAGGTTCTTGTTGGTTGCGGCAAGTACCCTGACATCTACGTTGATATCCTTGTCGCTGCCCACCCTTGAGAGTTTCTTTTCCTGAAGCACCCTGAGCACTTTGGCCTGGGCTGCAAGAGACATATCTCCTATCTCGTCCAGGAAAAGCGTGCCTCCGTCGGCCTGCTCAAACTTTCCCTTATGCTGCTTGATTGCTGAAGTGAAGGCTCCTTTTTCGTGTCCGAAAAGTTCACTTTCTATGAGTTCTGACGGGATGGCGGCGCAGTTCACTTCTATGTATGGCATCGCACTGCGCAGGCTCTTCTGATGCAAGTTTCTGGCTACCAGCTCTTTTCCTGTACCATTCGATCCGATGATCAGCACCCTGGCATCGGTTGTCGCCACTTTGTCGATCATTTCCCTGATATGACACATCGGAGCAGACTCCCCGATCATTTCAGAGCCATATACTTTCTTCTTCAATATCTTGGTTTCCTTGACAAGAGAGACTTTTTCAGTTGCATTCTTGATGGTAATCAGAATTCTGTTAAGGTCAAGTGGTTTCTGAATAAAATCAAATGCACCTTTCTTTATACATTCAACTGCCGTATCTATATCGCCATGGCCGGAAATCATGATGACAGCAGCATCAATTCCCATGGATTCAACCTTGTCCAGAAATTCGATGCCATCCATTTCAGGCATCTTGATGTCACAGAAGATTACGCTGTATTTTTCTTTTTCAACCATTGCAAGGCCTTGGAGGCCGTTCTCCGCGGTATCTACGTCATAGCCTTCATCATCGAGGATCTCCTTGAGCGAGTTTCGTATCGAGCGCTCATCATCAATAATCAGGAGTTTCATTTTTTCGCGATTTTTATATTCTGTTATGATAATGATTCTACAAATATCGACAATTTTGGGCGTTTGAGCAAAATTTTATATTTTTGCCTCTTCTAAAACAGCATTTTATGCAGATTCCTGACATTATCATCGCCGTTGACGGTTATTCTTCCACAGGGAAAAGTTCTTTTGCAAAAGCCATTGCGAAAGAATTCTCATTCACATATCTGGATTCCGGAGCTCTCTACAGGGGCGTAACCCTATTTGCCATGGAGAACGGCTTCATTGACGATGATTGTCGCATTGACGGAAACGGACTCGAGCTTGCGCTCAACGATCTGGATATCCATTTCGGGGAAGGCGGGACCTATATGGGTGAGCGCCTTATCGAAAAGGAAATCCGTTCCCTGGAAGTCGCCTCAAAGGTAAGTCCAATAGCCACAGTACCGCAGGTGAGGGCTTATGTTGACCGCAAGTTGCGTGAGGAAGGGCAGCACAAAAGGGTGGTGATGGACGGACGTGACATCGGAACCACCGTTTTCCCGGAAGCTGAACTTAAAATATTCATGACTGCGGATCCTTTGGTCAGGGCTGAAAGGCGTGCCGCAGAAATGAGGGCAAAAGGTGAGGATGTGTCCATTGAGAACGTGTTGAAAAACCTTCAGGAGAGGGATTATATTGACTCACACAGGGAGACTTCCCCGCTTTCCAAGGCGGACGATGCTGTGGTGCTTGACAATTCATATATGACGCCTGACGACCAGATGCAGTGGCTGAAGAAGGTCATGGCTGAAAGATTCGGTTGCTGAAATATGTTGACAGTAGATATTGATGCTAATTCAGGCTTCTGCGCCGGTGTGATACGCGCCATAGGGAAGGCGGAGGAATTTCTGTCGTCAGAGGCTTGCGGGGGTAGGAAGTTGTATTCGCTTGGTGCCATAGTGCACAATGATGCCGAACTCAACAGATTGGTTTCCAAGGGATTGGTCACCATTGAAAGAGAAGACTTGGACAATATGTCCAGCTCGGATGGTGAAACTTTGCTAATCCGGGCCCATGGTGAGCCGCCCCAGACTTATGAAAAGGCCGGTTCGCTCGGGTTCGGGATAATCGACTGCACTTGTCCCGTTGTTCTGCGCCTGCAGAAGATTATCAAGGAAACATATAAGAGCCAGAGGGATGCAGGTGAGGGCCAGATTGTGATTTTCGGCAAGCCCGGACATGCAGAGGTGCTGGGACTCATCGGTCAGACTGATGGTACTGCCGTTGTGGTAGAAAACCTCCCTATGCTTGAAAAAGCTTTCTCGGACGGTTTGCTCAAATCCGGTATTCCCACCCACATTTTCAGCCAGACGACCAAGAGTCCTTCTGAATATGAATCGCTCTGCCGGAGGCTGAAGGACTTGACTCCAGACCCAGTCATCCATGATACGATATGCCGTCAGGTGGCCACCAGGCATCAGAAATTGTCTGAATTTGCCATGGAGCACGATGTAATTGTCTTTGTTTCTGGCAAGGCAAGTTCAAATGGCAAGGTGCTGTGTGACTTATGTAAAACCGTGAATATCAGGACTTATCACGTAAATTCCCCGTCAGAGATCAAAAGGGAATGGTTCCGGGCTGATGACAAGGTGGGCGTATGCGGTGCCACTTCTACTCCGAAATGGCTTCTTGAGCAGGCAGCTTCGGAGATTGCCAGCCTGAATAACAATAACTTGAAATAGTTATTTTTTTTGCAGAAAGCGTACATTTTTATAATTTTGCAGCCGATTTTTTGGAAAAACCGGATTCAAGTTCAATGATAATTCATTAAACATTATATTTTTATGGCAACAACAGCTGATTTTAAAAACGGACTCTACATCAATTACAACGGAAAACCATGTTCTATCGTATGGTTCCAGCATGTAAAACCAGGTAAGGGCCCAGCTTTCGTCAAGACCAAACTCCGCAACCTTGAGAACGGTCGTATCCTTGAGAATACTTTCACTGCAGGTGCTAAGATCGAGACTATCAATGTCGAGAGAAGGCCTTACCAGTTCCTTTACAAAGATGAGGACGGATTCAACTTCATGCATGAAGAGACTTACGAGCAGATTCACCTCGATGCGAACCTCGTTGACAATGCAGACCTTATGAAAGAGGGCCAGCATGTTGAGATGATGTTCCTTGCTGACGAGGAAAGGTGCCTCACTTGCGAGCTTCCAACCTATGTTGAGCTTGAGGTGACCTACACAGAGCCTGCTGTCAAGGGTGATACAGCTTCCACCAATGCTCTCAAGGAGGTTACTCTTGAGACCGGTGCCATCATCATGGCTCCGCTTTTCATCAACCAAGGTGAGAAGATTCGTGTCAACACTACTGACCGCAGCTACGGTGAGCGTGTGAAGTAATCTGATTGCCAGACTTGTCTTATTGTTGGGCAACTTTGTCGAATGCAGCCGAGCGCTTGAGCACGAAATTCGAACCGAGATATTTTGTTCTGACCTCATCGTCGGCTGCAAGTGCCTCCGGAGTCCCGCTCTGGAGGATGTTTCCTTCATACAGAAGGTAGGCACGGTCGATGATTGCAAGGGTCTCACCGACATTATGGTCTGTGATGATGACCCCGATATTCTTGTACTTGAGCTTAGCAATGATGTGCTGGATGTCTTCCACGGCAATGGGGTCCACTCCGGCAAACGGTTCGTCAAGCAGGATGAACTTCGGGTCGATTGCAAGGGCACGGGCAATCTCGCAACGGCGGCGTTCTCCTCCGGAGAGCTGGATGCCCTTGCTCTTGCGGACCTTATGCAGGTTGAATTCGTCCAGAAGCTGCTCAAGGCGTTCCTTCCTCTGAGTCTTTGTGAATTGCTTCGACATCTCCATCACGGACATGATATTGTCCTCGACACTCATATGTCTGAAGACTGAAGCCTCCTGTGCAAGGTAGCCGACACCTTTTTGCGCCCTCTTGAACATCGGAAGCGAGGTGATATCCTCATCATCCAGGTAAATCCTTCCAGCATTCGGGACTATCAGTCCGGTAATCATATAGAAGCTGGTGGTCTTTCCGGCTCCGTTCGGGCCGAGGAATCCAACGATTTCGCCTTGTTCCACTTCCATGGACACGCCCTTGACGACTGTCCTCGGGCCATATTTCTTGACTAAATTCTCACAACGAAGTTTCATCAGTATTTCCTTTTTCCTTTATTTTACATCCAGGGCAAGGTCCTGGACAAGATTCTTGACCTGCTCATTCTGTGAAATGAGTTCCTTGGCCTGTTCTCCCGGCATATATGCGGTTTTCGGTTCCTGAGGATCGTCAGGTACGATTGATACCCTGAGGAATACCTTTGCCGAGCCGAGAATATTCCTGTATTTACCTTCCAGTTCATGAAGGAGCTTGGATTCCACCCAGTCTTTCTGAGCCTGGTTCACGACTCTGAATGTCACCCACTTGCCATCTTCCTTTTCTTCAATCGACAGGGCCGTGCTGGAAAGCATGCTTGCAAGACGCGGCTTGTCCGAATATGCCGCAGCGAGTTTAGGCCATGCTTCTTTCAAAGATTCATCAGAAGGGACCATCTGCCGGGCGGCATTGTCATCTGCAACGACAGGCTTGTCCTGGTTGCCCTCCATCACGGATTTCATGGAAAGTGCCCCAAGTGAGCCCGCCCTCGGTGCCCTTGTACGGCGTTCTCTTGGCTGGTTATCTTCGGCAGGTGTCTGGCTAGCTGCCGCCTGCTGGGCAGGTGGGACCGTTGGTATTGCCACGGATGGTGCGGATGGTGATGGCTGTATCGGTTGGGCCGTCTTTGCCGGTTGGGCCGGTTGTGCCGGTTGGGCCGTCTGTGCCGGTGCCATGTCGGCAGGCTTTGACGCAATGAAACTGAGGCGCATAAGGGCAAACTCAATGTGAAGCCGAGGATTCACGCTTGCCCTGTATCCTGATTCGCATTTGGTCGTGATGTCCAATGCCTCATAAAGGAAAGTCAGGGGACACCTTGATGCCTGTTCGCGGTATTTTGCTTTCAATGAGTCCGGAAGTTCAAGCAAAGCCTCCAGTCCGCCGCTCTTGCTTACGATAAGGTCCCTGAGGTGGGATGAAAGGGCTGCCACGAAATGAAGGGCGTTGAAACCCTTGGTAAGTATCTCATCAAAGGTCAGCAAAGCCGAAGGATAATCACCCTTCAGGAAGGCATCGACAAGGGAGAAACTATATTCATAGTCAAGCACATTCAGGTTGCGGAGCACATCCTGGTATTTGACATCGGTCCCGCAGAAGGCCACGGTCTGGTCAAATATGGTGAGTGCATCCCTCATGGCTCCGTCCGCCTTGTGAGCTATCACATGCAGGGATTCATCGTCGATGGTGATATTCTCCTTTTCCGCCACCATCCGGAGGTTGCGGACGATGTTGTCCACCGTAATCCTGTTGAAATCATAGGTCTGGCATCGGGACAGGATGGTCGGGAGAATCTTGTGCTTTTCCGTGGTGGCAAGGATGAATATGGCATGTGCAGGCGGCTCCTCCAATGTCTTGAGGAAGGCATTGAAAGCTGAAGGTGAGAGCATGTGCACCTCGTCGATGATATATACACTGTATTTGCCTACCTGCGGAGGGATGCGGACCTGTTCCATGAGGTTCTTTATATCATCGACTCCATTGTTCGATGCCGCATCCAGCTCGTGGATGCAATATGAGCGTCCTTCGGCAAAAGAAATGCAGGACTCGCACTGACCGCATGGCTCCATGTCCTGTGACGGGTTGGAGCAGTTTATCATCTTGGCGAATATGCGGGCCGTGGTTGTCTTTCCGACTCCCCGGGGACCGCAGAACAGATAGGCGTGGGCCAGTTGTCCCCTGAGGATGGAGTTCTTCAGGGTGCGGGCGATATTATCCTGGCCTATCAGTGTCCCGAAAGAATCCGGACGATATTTCCTTGCAGATACAATGTATTGTGACATATTAATTTCAATTTTTCCGTCATCAAAACTACAAAAGTACTTAAAAAAGTTGACTAATGTACCTTCCTTGGCTAGGAAATTGTATCTTTGCGGCGGTTTTGTAAAAAATGAATGATATTATGAAGAGACTCCTTATATTCATTGAAATTATTCTGCTTTCTTCGGCACTGTTCATCCCGGCAACAGCCCTGGCACAGGCACAGATAAACACGAAAAAGGTAAAGATCAGCGACTTCACATCAAAGACAACAAGGGTTGTTACTGCAGGTAACCCATTCTATGACAGCGCTTTGAAGGAAGAGATCTCTGCCCGCTGGAGAATTTCTCCATTTGAATTCTGTTCCCTTGAAGAATTCGAGCAGACAAAATGCAGCGAGGACTATTACTTCCTTCTGGTCACCAAGGGCCAGTTCAAGAAAGAAAGTGAGCCTGGCATTCAGTTCCTTACGCTGGTCAAGGGCGGGAAAGATGCGGAAAAAGGAATAGACCAGATGCTGGAGATTGTATCCATGCCTTTTGCAGCTGCCGATTCCCCTTCGGGAAGGGAGCTTGTGGTCCTGCCGGTTTGTCTGGACATTATCCAGAACTATACTCTGGACTCGATGGATAAGGACATCAACGCCTATTCAGGACTGGCAAACTACACGTTGAATCTATCGAAGTCTTCAAATTTTGACGTTGTGGTTTCCGAGTCTGACTTGAGCGCTGAAGTTGATGAGGATTTCAGGCAGGAAATGGTCCGGAGAGGTCTGATTTTTATGGAGGAAGATGATGTGGATGAAATGATAATGGACCAGAAGCCTGGTACGATTGCAAGTTATACCGTAGCTCCTGCCAATCCGCAGAACGGATCTGTCTGCTACAAAATGCTGTTCGATACCGTTGACCACACTTTGTATTACTACCGCAAACATAAGATTGGCAAGAAGGCCGGTCCAGGTTTCCTGAAGGATGATCTTAAAAGAATCTCAGGAGCACGATAAACCCTTGAAACATGATTATCGGACAAACTGAATGCGGAATGAAATATGCCGTAAAGCGCAGCGCATCATCCGTCGGCTACTGTGCACTCAGCATCAAATGCGGGACACGCGACGAAGATGGTTTCCACAGCGGCATAGCACATTTTACTGAGCATACAATATTTAAGGGAACTTCCAGGAGAAGTTCCTCTGTCATAAACAGTTATCTGGACAAACTAGGCGGTGAGCTCAATGCTTTCACTACCAAGGAGGAGATTGTATTCCATGCAACGGTACTCAAGGAAGACTTGGGAAGGGCTGCTTCACTGCTTTTCGAACTAGCCACTTCTCCCACTTTCCCTGAGAATGAGATTGAAAAGGAGAAATCCGTTGTAATTGATGAAATAAATTCCTACAAGGACAGTCCGTCGGAGGATATATATGACAAATTCGAGGAGATGCTCTTCAAAGGGCATCCCCTGAGCAAACCCATTCTAGGCACGGCCTCGTCGGTGAAGAAGATTACCCGGGATGAACTTGCCAGATTCGTTAAGGAAAAATTCGTTCCTTCGAGGATGGCGTTTTCAGTCGTTGCAAACATTGATGAGGCAAGGATGGAGAAGGAGGTCTGCAGATTGGCTGAAAAGTTCTTCAAAGGACTCGCTTCGGTACAGAAAGTGATTGAAGGAAAGGATATTGAGACTTTCTGTGGGAATGAATCCTTCTGTGGGAATGAATCCTTCGACAAGTGCCTGAACAAGCGCAATCATCAGGCGAACTGCATTATAGGCGGTCTGGCGCCTTCTCTTTACATGCATCGTGAGAGGCTTGCCACTGTCCTGCTGTGCAATGTGTTAGGAGGTCCGGCCTCAAATTCAATCCTCAACTCGGTGCTGAGGGAAAAGAACGGATGGGTCTATGGTGTCGAATGTACATACACTCAATATAAAGACACAGGTATCGCTGCTATAAGTATCGGGTGTGACAAGGATAACCTCGACAAATGTATCCGTGAGATTGAGAAGGAACTGACAAAGCTACAGTCCGAGCCACTGACTGAGAGGAAGTTACGTGCCGCAAAAAAACAGCTTTTGGGACAGATAGCCATTAGTTCGGACAATGGTGAGACCCAATGTCTGTCGATGGGTAAGGGACTGATGGATTATGGTCGTGTGACCGATGATGCCACAACGAGGGAACTTGTGGAGAGCATCAGCGCTCAGGATGTACAGCAGATGGCCTGCAAGGTGTTCGACATGAAGAGTCTCTCAAGGCTCATATATTTATAGATATGGAAAAGATTTACGACTATATCGAGGCACATCTTCCACAGCAGGATGAAGCCCTTGAATGGCTGATCAGGCAGACTCACACAAGGACGAATCATGCAAGGATGCTTTCCGGAAAGGTCCAGGGACAGTTTCTGAAGATGATTGTAAGGATAAGCGGAGCAAGACGCATCCTGGAGCTAGGTACATTCACGGGATTTTCCGCCATCTGCCTTGCAAGCGGCCTTCCTGAGGACGGGCATCTTGATACACTGGAACTCAACGATGAGCTTGAAGACCTGATTCTTGAGGGCTTTGAAAGGGCAGGGCTTTCCGACAAAATCAGCCTGCATATCGGAGATTGCATCGGGACGCTCAAGACTTTCCGCAGTGAAATGGAGTCTGGCAAGGGCGGAAGGGGTTTGTACGACATCGTGTACATAGATGCCAACAAACGTGAATACAATGAGTACTTCGAGCTGGTCTTCGACATGGTACGCCCCGGCGGCCTCATTCTCGCCGACAATGTCCTCTGGGACGGCAAGGTCTGCCAGGATCCGCTTCCGCAGGACAAGCAGACCCAGTC
>JALFNZ010000103.1 GCA_022774085.1 Bacteroidales bacterium | reverse complement strand
CGCCGGTTGAACTGGACTTTCTGAAATTTGTAACCCAGTTTGTGAAGGTGAATGGCGGCTCCGATACGGAACATCGTCTTTGCAGCCATGGCAAGTACCATGTAGGATTCAGTCGTCTGCCACTCAATCTGTTCACGGCGTATTTTCGTGAGGGTCGTGTGGGCGCAGGCCCGGAAGATGTCAACGAGCATCTTCGCATCATTGGAACTGAGTTCATATCCGAGTATGTCCCTGACGATATGGTCATCCATGTTGTCGAATCCCCGGTCGCCATACAGATCCCTATAGGTTTTGTTGTGGTTGCGGCCCCAGTCGGAGTCCCACCATTGTGCTACAGCGCAGCCCATATAAGATGCCCATGACACTGCAACTTCAGGGTATGACATGATTTCGCGGACGGCATCCACCATATATTCCGGAGCCATTTCCTTCCATTTAGCATCAATGTCATCACTGGCGAGCAATGTTCCCTCAAGCACTCCCAAAGAAGTGCACACCTTCAGCAGTTCCTGCTCAAGGCTTTTCTCAAAAGCGTTGTAATATTCCTGATTCTTTTCCATGGCGCAAAGATAATGTTTCCCGGGAAAATTTTTATTCCTACTCGACAGGAATCTGTATTACAGACGCCCATTTTTCAGGATCATCCTGTAACCATCTGCCTGTAGACAAACGTTTGGTATGAAATCAGTCCAGGGAACCAATCAAGCAGGTACTCTTTGGCGAAGGAGTGGATTTCCTTGATCTGAGTTTAACGCTGCTCACTCCCAACGAAGAGGAAAATCGTCAAGATTTCCTCGTCGGTGAATCGAGGTTTCGAATTATTGCTGTATCTTTGGCAGTAGCAATTCAAAGTCTCTTGGTATTGTGAGCAAACATTTTATATAAAATTTTTAGTAGGTCAACTACTGATTGAAATAAATAAATTTGTATGAGATACTGCCGGTACGAATCATGAGGTTGGACTATGCACATTGATGGAATGATAGATAAAGTATTGAATATGAAAAGAATAATTCTAATTATGACAGCCCTTGTCGGGATGATATGTGGCTCGTGCGGAAATGGGGATGTCAAGCCACCTTTCCCTGAAGACAGCATCAGTTTTACAACTCCGTCGGGAAAAATCTTGCGCGTGGCCTGCATATTCCACGGCTCTCTTGCCTTTGAATATGGTGGAAAGGTCATCCATATTGACCCGGTCACTCAAATGGGTGAGATGAAGATAGACTATTCCGCATTCGGAAAAGCTGATGCAATATTCATCACCCACGCCCACCATGACCATCTCTGTACGCAAGCGATTGATTCACTGTCCAGCGAGAATACGGTCCTTTATGGAAACACTGAGTCCGTCACTGCCCTTGGAAGGGGTACTGAACTGGCGAATGGGGATTCCGGGGAGCTGTCTGACGGAATCAGGTACATGGCAGTGCCCGCATACAACACCACCGAGGGCAGGGAAATGTTCCACCCGAAGGGAAACGGAAACGGATATGTCTTGGATTTTGAAGGTTTCAGAGTTTATGTGGCAGGGGATACCGAACCTGTTGCCGAGATGTCAGATCTGGGAGTTATTGACCTCGCTTTCCTGCCTGTGAACCAGCCATATACTATGACTTTCAGCCAATGCGTGGATGCGGCTGAACTTATACGTCCAAAGACTCTTATCCCTTACCATTATGGTGATACCGACCTGTCGGGACTTCCTGAAAGAATCAGAGGAATAGAAGTTATTATAATTGACTCTTTAAGATAATGATGGAATCAGCGCAGAAGACTGCGGATCTTCCGCTGATATGAAGCATTAGAATGGAAGAGAAGATGACAAGAATAATATTCGTGTGCCACGGCAATATTTGCAGGTCACCGATGGCGGAGTTCATATTTAGGCATTTGGCTGAGGAAGTGGGACGTGGGGATGAGTTTGAGATCAGTTCTGCGGCGGTTTCATACGAGGAGGAAGGCAATGGAATTTACCCATATGCGTCTGATACCCTCAGAAGGCATGAAATCCCTTTCGGGAGGCATCGTGCTCACAGGATAACCAAGCAGGAGTATGAAGAAGCCGACCTTGTTGTCGTTATGGATTCTTCAAACATGCGTCTGATTGGAAGGATAACCGGGGACTGCAACAAAGTGCACAAATTGCTGGAATATGCAGTTATGGCGCAAGGCGCAGCCACAAGTCAGAACCCTGTCAAGAATCCTGTTGATGTCCCGGATGTGGCAGACCCTTGGTATACAGGCAATTTCGAGCAGGCTTATTCCGACATTCTTCGCGGATGCCGTGCCCTTTTATATATATTGTAATTCAATTATCTGGTTCCGAATTCTTTCGTCCAGCCAATATAGCCGGTCTATAAGTGCTTTTCCTTCGTCACAGCAAGGGGAGAGAGGCTTTCCATTTCAGACATGATTTCAAAACTTGAAGCTAGGAAAAGCGAAGGCCGAACTCTGCATATATAACGAATTTCTACCAAACCCCAACAACTTTTCCATTATGGAAAGATGTCAGAATCTTCTTGGGTATTGGTTTGATAATACCGCTGTCAATTGGGAGTTGTCCGGATTAGCTTGTAGTTTCAGATATAATAAACTATATTTGCCATATAATATTATGGAATATACCTTGTTATAGTAACATATAACATATTATATTATGGAATACACTTTAGATATTTATGCCAGACAACCTACCTTTGCGCTACAATAAATGAGCAAATCACAATAAGGATTATTCCGTTGTGGAAACATTTGAAGCGGGCTTCGGCTCGCTTTTTTTTAATGTTGCCGTTTTGTTCCAAATATAACCTTTTTCTTCTTTTGTTGTGTTGCGAGTGCAGGAATTTTGTGAAAAATTGTAAACTTTTGCTAGAAGCCCAAATCTCGCAATAACAGATAATTATGAACTTGCGAAACTTCAGTTGTGCAGTTATTTGAAAATCAGTGTGAATTCGGTACATTGACTGTCACTCCTTGTCAGGTCGAGGGTGCCGTTATGGGCACGCATTATTTGACGTGACAGGCTGAGGCCAATGCCTGAACCATCAGTCTTGGTGGTGAAGAATGGTATGAAAATCTGTTCCTGTGATTCAGGCGTGATGGCAGCACCGTCATTCGATACTTTGATTACTGTCTGCTCGGAACCGTCTATGCCGGCAGTTATGCTGATATTCTTCGCTCCTGCCTGCAAGGCATTCTTAATCAGGTTGATGAGGATGCGGCTGATTTGCGATTCATCTGCATAGATCAGAATATCCTCGGATTCAGCCTTGTAGCTGCAAACTGCCCCGGCATCAGAACACTGCTCATGAGTCAGGTCTATGACTTTATGTGACAGTTCGTCAACCATGAGACCTTTTTTGACAGGTCTTGCCACTCCTGCAAGCTCCCGGTAAGACTCAACGAATTTGATCAAATCCTTGGAAGATGACGAGATTGTTTCAAGCCCCGCCTTCACATCAACCTCACGGCAATCTTCAGGCACGTCAATATAGTGGCTCAAGGCATCGCTGAGCGAAGCAATCGGACTGACCGTATTCATAATCTCGTGAGTGAGGACACGTATCAGTTTTGTCCAGGATTCCTGTTCATTCTGCTGGCGGCGACGGTCCACAATCCATTTGATGCGGTTGAGGCTTCTGTTGAACTTGCTGTCCTCAGTGAACCGGAAGTTATATTCTCCATCTTCGAAGGCATCGAGCATATATTCCAGCTTTTTCCGGTCCTTTATCCTGACAAAGACGGCAGTCACCATACAAGTAACCAACATCACACCAAGGCAGATAAGTATGATTGTCCAGATTGCCATCAAATGTCGTATTTCTTGAGTTTGCTGTACAGAGTCGGACGGCTGATGCCGAGCTCCTTTGCCACGAGAGTAAGGTTGCCGTTCCAGAGGTGGGACTTGAGAAGATTGGCGGCATGCGGGTCAATGCTGGCTGCAGTCCGTCGATATTTCTCTGCGAATCTAGAAAGGAAGCGTTCTGCAAGCGGCAAAATGTCTTCCGGTCGTTCACGAAGAGCCGGAAGGCATATATGCATTGTATTGATACGATGTTTCATACCCTCTACGGCAAGAGCAATGTCTGCATAGGCAGTGAAAAGGACAATCTGCACATTCGGATGAAAAGACTCCATCGTGCTGACGAGGGTCTTGGGAGATGCAATGAGTTCCACCTGAGCAAAATATGCAGGTAATAAAATTTTCAGGGCATTGCGAATGCCCTGATTGTCATCTACCACTAATATTCTGCCTTTCTTGTTGTTCAAAGCCATTGTAATTTACCATCTGCCTATCATGAATCAAGACAAAGGTATAACTTTTCTGCAAATTTGAACACCATCCAGGCACACTAATCACAAACTATCTGTCTAGTGCCTGTGCAATGTCAGCAATGATGTCATCGATGTGCTCCACACCTATTGACAGACGCACCGTTGAAGGGGTAATATGCTGTTGTGCAAGCTCTTCAGAACTCATCTGACTGTGGGTCGTGGTATAAGGATGGATTACCAGACTCTTCACATCGGCAACATTTGCCAAAAGCGAGAAAACCTTCAGCGAATCAATGAACTTCCATGCATCTTCCTGAGTGCCATCGATTTCGAACGTGAAAATGCTTGCCGCTCCGTCAGGATAATATTTCTTATAAAGTTCATGGTCCCTGTGAGAAGGAAGGCTCGGATGGCTCACACTCCTGACTTTAGGATGCTTGCTCAGGAAATCCACGACCTTGAGTGCATTCTGCACGTGGCGCTCAATCCTCAGAGGCAGACTCTCGACACCTTGCAGAAGAATCCATGCGTTGAAAGGAGAGATGGTCGCTCCGGTGTCACGCAAAATCACGGCACGGATACGGGTGACGAAAGCCGCTGCACCTGCCACGTCGGCAAAGACTGCTCCGTGATATGAAGGGTCAGGCTTTGCAATTGACGGATAACGGTCCGCGTTTGCCTTGAAATCGAATTTACCGCCGTCAACGATGACTCCACCCAATGATGATCCGTGGCCACCGATGAATTTTGTTGCCGAATGAACCACAACGTCAGCTCCATGTTCGATCGGCCTGCAGACGAACGGTGTCGCAAATGTGTTGTCGATTATGAAAAGAACGCCGTGCCTGTGTGCAACTTCAGCGATTCCTTCGATGTCGGTGACGTCGCTGTTCGGGTTTCCGAAGGTCTCGGCATATACCACCTTAGTGTTCGGCTGAATGGCAGCTTCAAGTGCCTCAAGATCATTGACATTTACAATGGTGTTTGTAATACCTTGAGTAGCAAGCGTATGTGTAATCAGATTGAATGAACCTCCGTAGAGATTGTCAGCAGCTACGATGTGGTCTCCGGCTTGGCAGACATTCTGCAGGGCATAGGTCACTGCAGCGGCACCACTTGCCACGGCAAGCGCTCCTGAACCGCCTTCGAGGGCTGCTATTCGTCTTTCAAAGACATCCTGAGTCGAATTAGTCAGACGTCCGTAAATGTTTCCGGAATCGCGCAAACCGAAACGGTCAGCAGCATGCTGTGAATTATGGAATACGTATGATGTTGTCTGGTAAATAGGCACTGCGCGTGAATCGGTTGCCGGATCTGCCTGTTCCTGTCCTACATGGAGGGCGAGGGTTTCGAGATGAAGATTTTCCTGTGACATATTTGTTCGTTTTTATTGTTTTCTGATGCAAAATTATGTTCCCTGTTAATTATTTCTATGAAAAATTGATATTTTGGAAGAATTATCTATATTTGTCAAAAATCAAGGAATGGTATTCTAATTTTTAATATTTTCCGATATGGAAACAGAATCAATAAAACTCGATGCCAAAGACATTGAAATCCTTCGGGCATTGCAGCAGGAGGCACGTCTGAGCAATAAGGAGCTCGCTGCCAAGGTACACCTGTCAACCACTCCGACTTATGAGCGAGTAAAAAGGCTAGAACGCACCGGCATAATCCGTCAGTACACGGCAATCTTGAATGCAAACAAACTGAATCAGGGCTTTGCCGTATTCTGCAGCATCAAATTGAGGAGATTGAACAGGGAAATGGCCCTGGCCTTTACCGAAATGATAAAGACCATACCACAGGTGACGGAATGTTACAATATTTCCGGGGCGTTTGACTACCTCCTCCGCATCCAGGCCCCCGACATGAAATATTACCAGCAATTCCTTCTGAATGTCATCGGAAGCCATGACAATATTGCTTCCATCGAAAGCACTTTTGTCATGGAGGAAATAAAACATAATTACAGCATCAATATTTAGATATGCGATGACAAAATTCCCGACAACGTAAGGGCGAAGCTCAAGGAAATGTCCATCGGCATCATCTGACCTTTTGTTTTTCACCATTTAATCGCATATATTTGAGGTGGAAAATTGAATGGTTTATGAATAACGTACCGTTTCTCAGGCAGGTAGCGGAGCATTATTGCGCGCAGGGGGACATTGAAAGGAAATGCTTTATATTCCCGAATAGGAGGTCGATGGTGTTTTTCAGGAAATACCTCTGCGAGGTGCCATCCAGTGCACCTTACGTGATGCCCGGCATGTTTACGATCAACGATTTCTTCGCAAAGGCCGCAGCCTGTCCTGCATCAGACAGAGTGCGGCTTCTTACAGAACTGTACTCATGTTACAGCGCACTCAATCCCAAGGCTGAACCACTCGACGAATTCATTTTCTGGGGTGACGTCATCCTTGGAGATTTCAACGATGTTGACAAATACCTTGCGGACCCTGCACAGCTCTTCGCCAATGTTGCCGACTTCAAAAAGATTCAGGATACATATTCCTACCTGACCCCGACGCAGAGGAAGGCTCTGGAAAGTTTTCTGAGCCATTTCAACGATGCCTCGGGCAAACTGACCGTTGACATAGGAAGCGACAATCCGGATGTCAAGGCCCGGTTCCTTCAGATATGGAACATCCTGTATCCATTATATAAGAATTATAATAAATCCCTTAAAGACAAGGGGATGGCCTATGAGGGAATGGTCTATAGGAGTCTTGCGGACAAACTCGGCAGGCAATCTGCCGCAGATGTATTCGAAGGAATGTTTCCCGAAGGGACAGTTTTCGTTTTCATCGGTCTGAATGCTTTGAATGAATGTGAAAAAGTGCTGTTGAGAAAACTCAGGGATGCGTCCATGGCTGAGTTCTGCTGGGACTGGTCGGGAGAAATGATCCGGAATTCACAGAACCGTTCCTCCTTTTTCATGTCCGACAATGTCCGGGAATTTCCACAGGCGGGAAATTGGGACAAAAATGGACTTTCCACGCCGAAGGTAAGGGTGGTCAGCGTCCCTTCATCATTCGGACAGGCCAAAAGACTGCCAGATATTCTCAAAGACATCGACCCCGAAGAAACGGCCATCATCCTTCCGGATGAGAACATGCTCACTCCGGTACTCAACTCCATCCCGCCTCAAATCAGGGACATCAATGTCACAATGGGACTCCCCGCAACTTCAGGGGAATTTTTCTGCCTCATGTCCTGCATCAACTCCATCCAGCTCCATGCGACAAAGAAGGCAGGGAAATGGTATTTCTACCACAAGCAGGTATGGGATCTCTTTTCCACATCCATTTTCAAGATGGCCACGGACAAGGACGAAGAAATCAAAAACCTTGTAACCGAAATAAAGAAAGGGGCCAAATATTACATTGCACAGGAAGATTTTGCATCTTCGCAGCTTCTGAGTACGATTTTCACGCCTGTCATCCAGGACCAGAAATCAACCTCCCGGGACCAGATTCACGCATTTGCCGAATATCAGAAAAATGTCATAAGCATGTTCGGAAGGAAAATGGCCTCAAATCCGGATTCTGCCCTCGAACTGGAATTTGCAAGCCATTATTATAAATGCGTGAACATCTTGCAGGACATCTCCCTCGCAGTCATGCCGATGACCTATGTCAGACTACTGAATCAGCTGTTCAGTTCAGTGTCAGTGCATTTCCGTGGTGAGCCGCTGAAGGGAATGCAGATTATGGGACCATTGGAAACAAGAGCACTGGACTTTCCCAACATCATCATCATGTCCTGTGGCGAAGGCATCTTCCCGCGCAGGAGTGTAAGCTCATCATTCATCCCGCCGGAGCTCAGAAAAGGATTCGGACTGCCGACTTATGAATACCAGGATGCCGTCTGGGCCTATTATTTCTACAGAATGATTTCCAGGGCTGAAAACGTTTGGATGCTGGTTGACTCCAGGACGGAAGGCCTCAAATCAGGTGAAGAGAGCCGATATATAAAACAGCTGGAGTACCATTTCAACCTTCCTGTCGAAAGATATGTGGTTAAATTCGACTCTATGTCAGTGATGCAGGTGAAGGACATAGCAAAGACGGAGGAAGACATCAAGCAAATCAGCCGTCTCAAGCTCTCGGCTACAGCCGTCCAGAACTACCTCAGTTGTCCGGCAAAGTTCTACTATTCGTCGGTCAGGCATCTGAAGATGGAAGATGAAGTGGCAGAATCCCTTGACATGGGAATGTTCGGTACGGTCTATCATGAGGTCATGCGCTCAATCTATTCGTTCCCGGAAGCAATGTCACCCGAATTCGAGTTTGACGACAAAGGTGAAAACCGGGACCTTCCTTACATGCCGTCCGTGAGCCGGCAGTATATAAAGGAATGGCTCGGGCGTGAAGATGATATCAGGAGCAAAGTCAAGGCTTTGATAATGAGGCAGATCAATGCCATGGACATATCCGGAAGAAATATCGTTGTGGCGGATGTGATAGTCAGGTATGTTCGTCAGACTCTGAAAAGGGACCTTGAAATACTTCTGAATGAAGGAGCAGAGGCTTTTGATATCCTCGGAAGAGAAGTTGAAGTGGACGGAGAATTGCACGGTCAGAGATTCAATGGCTTCATTGACAGGCTGGACAGCTTCCGTGAGGGTACCGTCAGGATTGTGGACTATAAGACCGGCAAGGTCCTCGACCATGACTATAATATAACTGACGACAATGCACAGGCCATTGCAGAAGAGATTTTCACCCCTGATATCAAGGACAGACCGAAGATTGCCCTCCAATTCTACATTTACGACATGCTTTGCAGCAATCTTCCTCAAGTAAAGGGCAAAACTCTGCTTAACTGCATATATTCCACTGCAAAACTGTTCAGGGAAGCTCCTGTCAGCGTGTCATGCAATAAGGTCTTTAACGACAGTATGACCGGGCACATGGCATCGATGCTGGACCGGATGAAGGACATAGCCATACCGTTCACAAGGACTTCCAACGAGGAAATATGCTCTTACTGTAATTTCAAGAATATCTGCGGCCGCTGAGGCCCATAACCTTTCCAATTCTGAAAAGCTATGCTGGAAATAATGACTGCTTCGGCAGGATCGGGCAAGACTTACAGCCTGGTACTCAAATACATAAGACTGCTCCTTTGCAACCGGGACCGCTACACTTACAGACGCATTCTGGCTGTGACCTTCACGAATAAGGCCACTGACGAGATGAAAGCCAGAATCTTGATGGAACTGCACCATCTTGCCACATCTCCTGAGGATTCCCCGTACAGACTGGAGTTCATTCCGTCCGTTTTCCCGGACGATGAGAGCATGAGCCTTAAGGCAAGGACAGTGCTCCATGACATTCTGCACGATTACAGTGCATTCTCTGTCAGCACCATAGACAAATTCTTCCAGCAGACCCTCAGGGCATTTTCCAAGGAAATAGGCCAGTTCGCCTCCTATCAGGTCGAACTTGACAAGGACTCGCTTGTGTCCGAGAGCGTGGACAGAGTACTCGACTCGCTGACGGAGGATGATTCTAACCTCCTTGACTGGCTTACCGCCAATGTACTGGAACAGATAGAAAGGGGAGAGAGATACAGCCTTGATGCCAACCTGCTTTCTATGGCACTCCGGCTCAAATCCACCCAGCGACAGGAAGCTCTTCAGATTTCAGGCGTGGACGAGAACCGGTTCTGCAAGACGGAGAACCTGATGAAGATACGCAAATGTTGCCGGGAAATCATCGCGACTTATGTTCGGGATGTAAGGCAGGCGGCACAAAGGGCCCTGGACTTTCTTGCAAGTTCCGGAGTGGATCCAGCAGACAGTAACAGACATTTCATGAATGCCTTCCATATCTATGCACAACTTGAAGACAATCAGACGGTTCCGATGCTCACGGACTCCTTTGTGAAAAATGCCTCCAATCCTGAATCATGGTTTGCAAAGGCAAGACGCGGCCTGCTTGACAAACTTGCAGGAGGACTTGATGCCCCGATGGAAGAATTTCTCGGGCTTTTCGGTACAAGGTTCAAAATCTACAATACTGCACTTATCCTTGACGGACAAATCTATGGACTGGGTCTTGCCGGAGAGCTGAGCGAAGCCTTCAATCAGATTCTGAAAGAGAAAAATGTCTTGAGCATCGACGACTCGAACACCCTTCTGCGTGATATCATTGACGGCTCGGATGCCCCTTTCATATACGAAAAGACCGGAGTCCGTTACGACCATTTCCTGCTTGACGAGTTTCAGGATACCTCTATGGTACAATGGCAGAATTTCAAGCCGCTGCTTTCCGAGAGTGATTCCAGGGGAGGGGAGAATCTGATAGTGGGTGACGTGAAACAGAGCATTTACCGATGGAGGGGGTCTGACTGGAACCTGCTCGACAAAATCGTGCCCGAGGAGTTTCCTCTTCATAGCCTCAATCCTTTGGATTCCAATTGGCGAAGCCTGGGGAATATCGTGAGATTCAACAATTCCTTCTTTGCTGAAGCTGCACAATTGCTTGGCAGTCAATATGCTTACAATGGAGCAAGTATTGATGGAATCTATGCGGATGTGTCGCAGCAAATTCGAAAAAGCAGTGATGAAGGCTTGGTGAGCCTGACCTTCTGCGACAAGGACAAGGAACTTGATGCTGTGCTGCAGAGCGTAAGGCAGGCATTGGAGCATGGCGCAGAATACTCCGACATTGCAGTGCTGGTGCGCAGCAATTCTTCGGGTGAGAGAGTTTCCAATTATTTGATAGAGAATGGAATCCCTGTTCTGACCGATGACTCCCTGAGGGTGAAGAGTTCCCTGACCGTCAGGAGGCTCTCGTCGCTGATGTCGCTTGTGGACAATCCTGCCGACACCGTGAACGGCTACCTTGCAACTTCATTGAATGTGGCCCTGCCTTCGACCTGGACCACTTTGGAAGACCTTGCAGAAAGTCTGCTCAGAAGCCTGCAGAAGAGTGACCCGGAGCAGGCCTGGAGGGGGGAAGCCCTGCACATTCAGTCATTTTTTGACTTCATCCAGGACTATGTGGCTTCAGAAGGCAACAATCTCAGGGGTTTCCTCAAGCAATTTGCTGGTGAAGACCCTTCGATTTCTTCACCTTCATCCGGCAATTCAGTCAGGGTGATGACCGTACACAAGTCCAAAGGTTTGGATTTCAACTATGTTATCCTGCCTTTTACTGAAAATATATCATTCTATAAATCAAGTAATTACTGGTGCTCTCCAAATCTCTCCGGCACTCCGTTTGAGGGAATTGCCGAAGGTGTATATTATGTCAGTCTTTCTCAGGGCAGCGAATCGACTTTGTTTAATGAATCCTACAGAAGGGAATCTTTCCTGCAGATGGTGGACAATATAAACATTCTGTATGTTGCGATGACAAGGGCCGTCCTCGGCATGCACATCATTGCCAAGACTCCGCCGGCAAAATGTGTCAAGGCAGTGCAGGTCAATGATTTGACGCAGTTCAAGGATTTCTCCCAGATGCTATGGTGGTTTGCATCCTCTTCGTCCGTGCTGCCTGTCATCAAGAACGTAAATGATGAG
The DNA here is from genome assembly GCA_022774085.1 of Bacteroidales bacterium. Classification (GTDB taxonomy): domain Bacteria; phylum Bacteroidota; class Bacteroidia; order Bacteroidales; family UBA932; genus Cryptobacteroides. Next base: position 26,863 of record JALFNZ010000103.1, on the reverse strand, counting down.
GGATCTGAAAGGTATGACTATGGCAATATGGTGGATTTCAGGACATTCCGTAAATCAAAAGACAGCTTGGCGGCCTTCCCAATCTCATCTTATGGTGAAATCCCATCATTCCCGCTAAATCCGGATCCTTCAGACATGAATGCCGGGGACGGTGCCGAGGTAGATGTCCGGGAGAGGGGAAGACTGAAATTTTCCGCGGATTCGGTAGATTTCTTTGCAGGTGATGATGGTGCGGGGATATCAGCATCGGGCCGTGTCCGGGGCATTGTCCTGCATGACATCCTGTCCAGAGTTGTCGTTCCTGAAGATTTGGAACCATCCGTCCGTCAGGCTGTCGCAGATGGTGACATTACTTCCGCTGAAGCCGCCGAGGTGCTTGATTTGCTGTCGCAAAGGATATCGGAAGCTCAGGAATATGGATGGTTCCCGAAGGATGGCAGAAAGGTGTTGAACGAAACCTCCCTTGTGGATGTTGACGGTCAGATATACAGGCCTGACAGGGTTATACGGGACGGAAACAAGATAACGATAATTGATTACAAGACCGGTGCCCATGAAAAGAAATATGTGGAGCAGCTTGGAAGGTATGCAGGCCTTTGGCACAGAATGGGATATGGGGAGGTGGAGGCCGTGCTGTGGTATCTCGCAGGCGGGGAACGCATCACCGTTGAAAAAATCCTCTGATATTTTTCGATGATTGATACCATTTTGTTATCTTTGCACCAAACGCGCCGGATTGTTCTGGCGGACATCAGATTTATATGGAAAACAATATTGATACTTGCAAACTTCTGTACAATACAGAAAGAGATAAATTGTGGATGCCGGAGTACGGAAGAAACGTGCAGAAAATGGTTGATTATCTCAATACCATTGAGGACAGGCAGAAAAGGAATGAGCAGGCAAGGGCGATTGTCAAGGTAATGGAGATACTCAATCCTCAGGTCTATCTTCAGGAAAACTACGAACAGAAACTTTGGGACCATCTCCACATAATTTCGCATTTTACTCTGGACATCGACTCACCATATCCGAAACCGACCGAAGAGCATTTTTATGAACGCCCTGAAGTGGTTCCCATCAAAAATAAACCAATCAAGGCGACTCATTATGGAAGGAATATCGAAAGCATCATAGACCTGATTGCCGACCATAAGGACGGGGAAGTCAAGACGGCCATGATTCGTTCGCTTGCGATTTATATGAGACAGCAATATCTTATATGGAACAAGGACAGTGTGGCAGACCAGACCATATTCCAGGATATCGAGAAACTTTCCGACTACCGTATCAAGGTACCTGAGGGGCTGCAGCTCAGCAAGATTTCCTCGGAGGTTTCCTTCCAGAGGCCAGGACTGAACCCGGGTCAGAAGAACAAAGGTATGGGCCAGAGGCAGAAAAACAATATGAGAATGAAGAAACAGCGTAAAGGTTGATATGGCTGCAAAAAAGACAAAGCAAATCAAGAAAACAGAAGATTCCGGGAAAGAGAAGCGCAAACGTTTCTCTTTCTTGTATAGTATGACACCCGAAAAGAAAGTCCGTCTGTTAAAGTTCCTCGCTCTTGCATCGGGCGTGTTTACCATATGTACTTTTGTATTTGTGGTCTCTTATCTTTTCACCTGGTCGGCTGACCAGAGCCTGCTGTCCAATCCTGATATGATGGATAAGAATGTGGATGTGGCCAATGCGGGAAGCAAGCTTGGATACAGATGGAGCCGTTTCCTGGTCGAGCAGTGCTTCGGTCTGGGCAGCTTCGCTGTCATATTTCTTTTCGGTGCCATATCATACAAACTTTTCTATCCTGAAAAAAACATCGCTCTTGCCAGGCTGTCCATCCTTTCTCTGAGTGGCGCATTTATTCTCTCGCTCATTCTTTCATTCCTTTCATCCCTTGTATGTGCAGATACATTTTTCGGAGGAGGACTTGGTGGAGATGCGGCCAGTGCAGTAATTGCATGGATGAAGAACCTTATAGGACCGCTGGGAACAGGTCTCTTCCTTCTTGTTGTGGCAGTAGCATGGCTGATATTCGCAAGCCGCAGGTTTGCGGAATGGTTCGGACGCCTTGGCGAAAGCAAACCGGAGGCGGAAAATGCAGAGGTCGCTGCATCTTCAGAGAATGATGATGTGCCTGCGGATGAGCCATTTGTACAAGCCGATGACCTTCAGGATATAGACTTGGATGATGAAGAATCATTTGGAATTGTTCAACCGGAGGATAGCTCTATAACTGACGAAAACCTCAATGAGGATGACAAAGCAAAGGGCACGGTGGTTGAAAATATTGATGACAAAGAAAAGGGTACGGTGGCTGAAAATATAGATGACAAAGACCGGGACGATGTTCCAATGGAAGTCATAATGAAGGATAATATCAGTACCGAGGTGATTGAAGACTTGCCCAGGATTGACAACAGACAGGAACTTGAACGCTACCAGTTCCCATCTCTCGACCTTCTTGACGACTATTCCAATGGCAAGCACATGGTCAGCCAGCAGGAACTTGAGACAAACAACAACCGCATCAGGGCTACTCTGATGAACTATCGTGTCGAGGTTGTGAGAGTCACAGCTGTCGTGGGACCGACAGTCACACTCTATAAAGTGGTGCCGGCTCCGGGAGTGAAGGTCTCTTCAATCGAAAATCTGCACAGAGAAATTGCAATGGCACTTGGAGCAAAGGGTGTCAGGGTGGTGACATTGTCGGACTGCGTCGGCATCGAAGTGCCAAACAGCACTCCGTCCATAGTTCCGCTGAAGGCAACACTCAACTCTGAAGCCTTCCGCAACAGCAAGGCAGAACTTCCTGTAGCGCTCGGATATACAATCACCCAGGAGGTCAAGACCTTTGACCTCACTGATGCGCCTCACCTTCTCATCGCGGGTGCTACAAAACAGGGTAAATCTGTGGGATTGAATGTGATAATATCATCACTCCTGTATTCGAAACATCCATCAGAACTTAAATTCGTCTTCATAGACCCGAAAGTGGTTGAGTTCACGGCCTATAAGTCCTTGCTCAAGCACTATCTTGCAGTCCTTCCTCTTGCGGCAGACGAAAAGGAGGAAGCAGAGTCAGCCATCATCAATTCACCGAAGCAGGCGGACCAGGTGCTGAACTCACTCTGCATCGAGATGGACCAGCGCTACAACCTGCTCAAACTTGCAGGGGTCAATGACCTCAAACTGTACAATGAAAAGTACAAGGACAGAAAGCTTCTGCCGACAGAAGGACATAAATACCTGCCATATCTGGTAGTTGTCATAGATGAGTACGCCGACCTTACAATGTCAGGTGGAGCCGGAAGTGATGCGCGCAAGGCTGCAAAACAGATAGAAGCATCCATCGTACGTCTTGCCCAGAAGGGAAGGGCAGCGGGCATCCATGTCATCATAGCCACCCAGAGACCTTCGGTGAACGTCATCACAGGTCTTATCAAGGCCAACTTCCCTACACGAATCGCCTTCAGGGTGACTTCCAGAATCGACTCCAACACCATCCTCGACACAAGCGGAGCTGAAAACCTCATAGGAAAGGGTGATATGCTCTACTATGCCGGAGTAGATATTGACCGAGTACAGTGCGCCTTGGTGAGCATGAAGGAAATCAACCGTATTACGGACTTCATTTCATCCCAGAGAGGATTCAAACAGTGCTACAACACACCATATTATCTGCCTGTACCTGAAGCTCAGGACGGAGAACCTGGCGGAGGAAATCTGGATATGTCAAATATCGATTCGATGTTTGAAGATGCTGCAAGAATGGTGGTTTCCACACAAAAAGGCTCAACTTCAGATCTTCAGAGACGTTTAGGCATGGGCTATGCAAGAGCCGGAAGGGTTATGGACCAGCTTGAGGCTGCCGGTATAGTCGGACCACAGGAAGGCTCAAAGCCAAGAAAAGTCCTCGTCAGCTTCGAGGAACTCGATGAGATACTTCGTGAATTTGTAAAGGAATGAGATTGATTTTAACTATGATCGTGTCCCTGACGGTGTGCTTGCCAGATGCAGTTGCCACCGGCGGGGACAACCTTTTTGATGCCATTGCAGGAAAGATCGGGGCAAGTTATGTTGAAATAGCATATACCTATTCATCGACACTGTCCGGAGTCCCTGTATATGGTGAGGGGCAGCTTCAACTTCAGGGTACAAGCTATCGTCATGAATCCTCCGGTCTTGAGGTAATATGCGACGGAGAGTCAGTCTGGATTTCAGATAATCTTTCAAAAGAGATGGTAATCGAGACTGCCGGTGACTCGTCCCTGCCTGCTGATCCAGCAACCATGCTGGTCAATCTTGCTACCGCTTTCAAGATAAAAGACATAAAAAAGACAGGAGAAGGCTCAAACGAATACCTTATCCTGCCAGTAAATTCCATCGGAATACGTGAGTGCAGGCTCACCATTTCCGGTTCATCTGCCAGCCCAAAGCTTGAAAATGCTTCTTTCACGACTTCGGATGCCGTTGTTTTCAACATTTCCATCAAATCAATGACATTTTCAGCTCAGCTCAGGCAGGAATCTTTTTTCAAACCAGAGGAAAGAACGTCTTCCTGGGTGGTCACTGACCTTCGATAGTTTCTGAAAGAAAGTCCGGCAACCGTGGCGGCCTACCATTTGCCGCCGCCACCGCCTCCGCCGAAGCTTCCGCCTCCGAAGCCACCGAATCCGCCTCCGCCGAAGCTTCCTCCACCGAATCCGCCTCCGAAACTGCTGCCTCCTCTTCCGCTGCCAGGGCCGAAGATGATAGTAGGGCCGCCACCGCCCCTACTCCCATTGTTGTTTCCGCCATCTTTGCTCTTGATGGCAATTATCAGCAGGACAAGAATTCCCAATACTATCAGAATGCTCAGGAATATGAAGAATGCTTCATCCTCATCATCTTCATCGTTGACTGAGATTTCTCCGCTGGCGAGTTTCATCAGTTTTACGCAGGCATCCTTCACACCCGAATAATAGTCATTATTCTTGAAATGAGGGATCATCTGCTCCCTGACAATGCGTGTGGCATAGGCATCAGGAATCGCACCCTCAAGTCCATATCCCACGGCAATGAATGCATCGCCATAGGAGTCGGGAGTCTTTGGCTTTACCAGCACTACCACGCCGTTGTTGAACTGGGATGTACCCACTTGCCAGTCAAGTCCGATGCGGGTTGCATATTCACTTGAATCATAGCCTTCGAGGTCATTGACAGTCACAACTGTAATCTGGTTGGATGTAGTGTCGCTGAAATCAACCAGCATCCTTTCCAATTCAGCAGTCTGAGCCGGGCTGAAAAGCCCTGCAAAGTCATTCACGAGCCTCGGAGGATTCGGCCTGCCGGGAATGGCAGACAGATTGAGACATAGTAAAGCAGCCCCGATTGTCATCAGGGCTGCTTTAAGGATCTTGGAAGTCTTCATTTTAAAACTTCTTTTAGAATTCTACCTTCGGAGCTGTTGCAGCACCTTCCTGAGCCTGGAAATAACCCTTGGTCTCGAAATTGAACATCGAAGCGAGGATGTTGTTAGGGAATTTCCTTATCATTGTATTGTAGGCCCTTGCAGTGTCATTGAATTTCATCCTCTCTGTTGTAATTCTGTTCTCTGTTCCTTCGAGCTGTGCCTGAAGGTCACGGAAATTCTCGTTTGCCTTCAAATCAGGATAATTCTCAGTAATCATGAGCAGGCGTCCGAGTGCATTTGAAAGCTCTCCCTGTGCCTGATTGAATTTCTCCAGAGCTTCTGGAGTAAGGTTTTCTGGGTTAACAGTCACCTGTGTAGCCTTCGACCTTGCTTCAATAACACCCTCTAGTGTGGATGACTCGTGAGCTGCATAGCCCTTTACGGTTGCAACGAGATTAGGGATGAGGTCAGCCCTTCTCTGATAAACATTCTCTACCTGTGCCCATGCTGCTCCGACGCCCTCTTCTGCTGCAACCATACCATTATATACGTTCTTGCACCAGAAGAAAAGTACAAGCACAACTGCCACGATGACAGCCAGAGTAATCATTCCATTCTTTTTCATAACGTTTTGTTTTAAATTTATTCTTTTACACATCTGATTGATGCACCGAAATATTTCTTGTCAGCCTTTCCTGTCTTGAAATCAGGAGATTGAACATGAAGATATCTGTAATATGCATTGTCTTTGTCCGCAGCATCGGCAGTCCAGAAAGCAGCATAGCTGTACAAACCATCGAATGAAGCTTTCGGATAAGTCATTTCAAGCCATTCAGTATCAGCTTTGTCAGACTTTTCACCGAGGTTGGCGAAACCCACCGGTATCATTTCCATCTTGATACTGTTGACCGGGTCTCCTACTTCTTTCCAATATGTCCACATGTTGATGGAGTTGAAACTTGCACTTACCATAAGTTTGGATGCAACGCCCGGAATGTCTTCATGTTCCTTCAATTCGGATGAACTGCTCAATTCCTTGCAAAGTGAAATCCATTCAGCATCGGTAGGAAGCCTCCAGCCCTGCGGACATGCATTCAAGGCTTCTTCATAGCTGTAATATCTTCCGAAAACCTTGTCCATGATCTTGGCTTTCCTGAAAGGCACACCGCCGTTGATGTCAAGATTATGCCTCATCCATTTCAGACCGTTCACTGTAACATAATAGTAGTCAGTGCCGTTTATTCTCTCATGTTCATCAGAAGGAAGAATCTGCCTTCCGCTTATCGAACCATCGATTCCCCTTTTGATTGTTGTAACATATCCATAAGCAGAGCTTGATGAATAATTCGGAGCATAGGCATAGCAGTTGACCGTATATGTTCCGAGGGAGTCTGGGAAGGTGAACGTCCTGGAACCGTCGCTATCTTTGCCATATGCATCTTTTCCTGTATTCTGGAACCTTGTGGTATCATAGGTTGTTTCTACGGGAGTTACCTTCCAATAATATCCAAGTTCTTCATTATCAGGGTGTGATATACCTTTAGGAGTCATCTTGAGGCTTGTGCCTGCTTCGACGAATTCCGGGGTACTGAAACTGAGAGTTCCACTCAATGATGGCAGAACCGTTGTTTCTTCATCCTTCTTGCAGGAAATCAAGGCTGTGGCAAATGCAGCCGGCAGTATTATGGATTTCAGTATGTTGAATTTCATTTTTATGATATTATAGTATATACTATGTTTATATCTGTGCATCTGAAAGATGCGTAATTCTTGCAAAGATGAGCATTTTTCTCTGAAAAACCGCCAAAATTGTACAAATACTTTGCCAAAATCAAAGTTGATGATTATTCCAATTGTATTATTTATCTTTGCGCGGACATCGAACTTGAAAGATGAAAAAATATTTATCGATACTGTTGGCATCATTTGCCATCTTTTCATGTGCACCACACACAAACTGGTGCACGATAACCGGTTTCGCCCAGGGTGGAACCTACACAGTGAAGGCAGACCTGACAGGCACAGGCATTAACCCGAAAGAACTTAAGGATTCCATTGATGCCATCCTGACAAGAATTGACAAATCAGTTTCCGGCTATAATAAAGGTTCGTTTCTGTGCCGTCTGAACAATGGAGAACGCATCCGTCCGGACAGCATCCTCATCGACCTGTATCAAAAATCATATATAATATTTTGTAAAACAGATGGTTATGTAGATGTGGCATCGGCACCTCTTTATGATATATGGGGATTTGGATTCAAAAGCGGAGAATTTCCATCGGACGAGACTGTCTCCCGGACACTTGCTTGCTCAGGAATGGGAAGACTGGTGCCGGACATGAAAGCCGTACTAGCCCCGGACGGTACTCTGGAGGCATCTGACCTGCTCCTTCCGGACAAAGGTACAACCATGCCTAAACTAAATTTCAACGCAGTTGCCCAAGGATATAGTTCCGATATGGTTGCAAACTATCTTAAAACATTGGGAATCAGGGATATGATGGTGGATATAGGGGAAATATTCTGCCAGGGCCAAAATCCTTCGGGAAATAACTGGACTCTTGGAATCGACCGCCCGACAGATGGCAACAATACCCCAGGTGCCGACCTTCAGGGAATATTCCATGCTCCGTCAACCCCCTGTGGCATAGTGACTTCCGGCAATTATCGCAAATTCTATATCCGCGACGGCAAGAAATATGCACACACTGTGGATCCGAAAACAGGTTACCCTGTTTCTCACCAGCTTCTCAGCGCGACAATCGTGGCGTCAGACTCTTTTACCGCGGATGCACTGGCTACTTACTGCATGGTCATCGGCCCGGAAGCCTCCCGTGATTTTGTGCTTTCTGGCACCGGCATTGAAGCCTGCCTCATAAGTGCCGAAGGTGATTCCACCATATCATGGTGTTCACCGGGCTTCCAGCTCGAAAATCCTTCGGAATAGCCTACATTCCGGAAATGACCTGAAGGATGAAGGTCATTGTATTACAGAGGTACTCCGTGATATTAAGCAAAATAGCAGGACAATTCCCGAAAATCGATTCAATACCCAGGCATACAAGCGCGCAGGGGATGAGCAGCCCGGTCAAAGGAGCTGCTATAAGATTCGTAAGCAGGAAATATTTCGGGAATGTGCCGAAATAGAACCATGCGGGAATGCCGGCTGAAATCTGGCAGGAAATGGCAAGTGCCGCACCGTCCCAGATTCTGTGGAGGAGATCCACGCCGTTGTCAGATTCATCTTCCTGGAGATTCCATATCCCTTTCAGATGGGGATATATCCATGCTATGCCGGCCATGGCGGCATAGGACAACTGGAAGCCAACCTTGCCTATATCCGAAGGAAACAATGTCAGATGAATGACAAGTGCAGGCCAGAAAATCCCGCGAAGGCTCTGTTTCCTGTGAAGCATGGTGGCTGTCTGTGCTATGGTTATGAAAAGGAACGCTCTTGTCATCGAAGGTCCCGCCCCAGTGGCCAGGGTATAGAAACCGCATATAGACAGAGTTATCATATATCTGATTATCACCATAATATGGCTGTTGCCGGCGAAAGACAGAATCTTTGTCAATGTGGCATAGATGATACCCAGATGAAGCCCGGACAGTGCCAGGATATGGGAAGCTCCGCTTTCCCTGAATATTGAAGTTACATCTTTTGAAAGTCCGGTTTTATCTCCGGTCAGCAATGCCTTGACAAGTGCATTGGTCCCAGAAGAAGAAAACTCCATCCTGTCTATTGCTCCTTTCATCCTTTCTCCGAAGTTTTCCGCTGATATTGAAAGGGGACCGGCTGTAGAGGAAACAGACAGTTCTCTGGCGGAGAATCCGCAGACAAGACCGCAAAGGAATCCGGCAAGGATCACCGATCCAAGGGCGTGGCTGACCGGAATTCGCTTGCATGCAGCCAACCATGCAAGAGGCAGGACTGACACTCCGGTGGCAACGAAACTCAGCCCTGCTCCCGCAAAAGATGCAGAAGGGATGGAAGCAAATGAAAATGTGGCGGCTGCCACTGCGGATGTGAATGGGATGGCGAACCCGGCAAAATCTCTCTCCTCGATCATTTCGTGTCAAATTTTTGCGAAAAATAGCAAGATTTGACTAACTTTGCAAGGCAGTGCGTGACTGCATGACACAAAAATAACACGGGAACAGTTTTAAACCTAAAAGTAATGATAATTCTTGTATTAAATTGCGGAAGTTCTTCCTTGAAATATCAGCTTCTTGATATGAAGGGAGATGAAGTTTACGATCTCCTTGCCAAAGGTCTTGTGGAGAGAATCGGTATGGAAGTCGGATGTATCAAACATCAGGCAGCCGGAAAAGATAAGGTTGTCAAGGAAATGCCTATTGCAGACCACACCGTCGGAATCAAAGCCGTACTCGAGGCTCTTACTGACAAAGAGCACGGAGTCCTTTCAACCCTTGAAGACATCGAGGCAGTGGGACACCGCGTCGTACACGGTGGCGAAGAATTCTTCTGCAGCCAGCTGATAAATGCAGAGGTAATTGCCCAGATTGAAAAATGCTCTGACATCGCACCGCTTCACAACCCTGCCAACCTTCTTGGTATCAAAGCAGTATCCGAGGTTCTTCCGACAGTACCACAGGTAGGAGTATTCGATACGGCATTCCACCAGAGCATGCCTGCCTATGCCTATATGTATGCCCTTCCGTATGAATATTATGAGAAATATCGTATCCGCAGATACGGATTCCATGGCACCAGCCACAAATATGTATCTGCAAAAGGTGCAAAATTCGCAGGACTCGACCTTGGTTATTCGAAGATCATCACCTGCCATCTCGGAAACGGAAGCTCCATCGCAGCTGTGGCAAACGGCAAATCAATAGACACTTCAATGGGCTTTACTCCGCTTGAGGGTATCATCATGGGAACCCGCTGCGGTAACGTAGATCCGGATGTTGTCACTTACCTTCAGGAGAAGGAAGGTCTTTCAGCATCGGAAATCAGCAAAGTACTCAACAAGAAGAGCGGTTTCGCAGGACTTTCCTGCGTTTCTTCAGATGCCCGTGACCTGAATGATGCGGCAAATGCCGGTGATGCAAAGGCAAAGCTTACTCTGAAGAAACTCACATACGACATCACCAAATACATCGGTGCCTACACTGCAGCGATGAATGGAGTCGATCTTATCGTCTTCACAGGTGGTATCGGTGAAAACAACAGTCGCCTTCGCCGCCGCGTCTGCGAGAACCTCACATATCTCGGACTCAAGTTTGACTATGAGGCAAACGTAGCCACAGGAAAGGATGTTATGATTTCACTTCCGGATTCCAAGGTAAAGGTTGCGGTCATCACAACAAACGAGGAACTCGTCATCGCTCAGGATACTATGCACATAGTTCTTAACGAAGAGGAATAAATTACACTGACATGTTCACCAGCTTCTCAGATATTTTTGCATCCCTTGCCTCAAGGGGTGCAAAAAAACGTATGATAGCGGCATGGGGTGTTGATTCACATACCATAGTTGCAGCTTCCAAGGCTGTTGACCTTGGCATTGTCGAAGTGACCATTGTAGGGGACAGTCCGATGGTGGCCCGTGTGTGTACGGAGGAGGGAATTGACGTGTCCAAATTCACTTTAGTTGACAATCCTGTTGAGCAAAGTGCTGTCGCTGAAGCAGTTGACTTGATCCGTCAGGGCAAGGGAGATATACTGATGAAGGGCCTGTGCTCGACAGACAAATTCCTGCGCGCCATCCTGAACAAGGATACAGGCCTGCTTCCGCCTAAAGGCACCCTCACACATGTAGGGGTTATCGAGAACCCGAATTACCACAAACTTCTTTTCCTCGGTGACATGGCTGTGATACCGGCTCCGGATTTCAAACAGAAACAGATAATAATGGGCCATCTTGTAGCAACGGCCCATTCTGCCGGAATCGAGCTTCCGAAAGTTGCAATCATCGCAGCTTCGGAGCAGATGCTCACCAGCATGCCTGCCTGCATGGAAGCAGCCCAGCTTGCCAAGATGGTTGACAGGGGGCAGATCAAGGGATGCATCGCAGACGGTCCGCTTGCCCTGGATGTTGCCATTGACAAGGAATCGTGTGAAATCAAAGGTCTTGTAAGCCCGGTCGGAGGAGATGCCGACTGTCTTCTTTTCCCTAATATCGAGTCAGCCAATGTTTTCTACAAGGTTAACTCAAAACTCGTACGGGGAGTGAAACAGTCAGGCATGATGGTAGGAGCAAAAGTGCCTTGCGTGCTGTCCAGCCGTGCCGACAGTATAGAAACCAAGTTGAATTCAATCGCCGTAGCAGCGATGTCAGCGAAATAGATATGGAAGGCAGAATATTGGTAATAAATACAGGTTCCACATCGACCAAGATTGCCTGGTACGAAGATGGCCGGAAGGTATTCGAACAAAATATCACTTTGGCTCCCAATGTAATGGCAAAATATTCATCTGTGACGGATCTCGACCTTGAGTGTCGGGATGCCATCACAGATTTTTTGTTTTCCAAAGGCATTGAACTTTCAACAATTGACATCGTCATGGCGAGGGGAGGGCTTGTAACTCCAGTCGTAACCGGTGTCTATGAAGTCAACAAAGCCATGTGCGATACACTCAAGACAGGTCGTGACGGAGTGCATGCCTGCAATCTCAGCGCAATAATTGCCTATGACATAGCGGAAGAGGTGAACGAGGCGCGTTCAGCAGCAGGCCAGGGACAAAAAATCTGCAAGGCTTATATCGCCGATCCTCCGATGGCTGATGAAATGCTTCCTGAACTGAAATTCGGGGGACGTCCTGAATTTCCTCGCAGAACCCTTTTCCATGCTCTCAATTCCAGAGCCGTAGTCAGAAGATATGCTGCATCCAGAGGCCTGACCAACAAGGATGTGACGGTCATCGTTGCCCATCTGGGTGGAGGTTCGTCAGTTTCGGTCCACCATCATGGACTTGTCATTGACACCACTGATTCATTGGGCGGGGATGGCCCGATTACTCCGGAAAGGGCAGGAACCGTTCCGGCTTTCCCGATTGTGGAAATGTGCTTCAGCGGCAAATACTCCAAAGACCGTATCAAGAAAATGCTTGTCGGGGAAGGAGGCGCAATGGCTTATTTTGGAACAAAGAGTTTTCTGGAACTGTCCGACCGTGCCCGGGAGGGCGACCAGGAGGCAGCCCTTTTCCTTAAATCATACTGTGCCAGCGTGTCCAAGTACATAGGTTATTTCTCAACTGACGTATGTGGTCAGGTGGATGCTATCATCCTCACAGGAGGTATCGCACACAATAAGGAGATTACTGCCGAAATTACAAGAAGAGTACGTTTCATAGCTCCTGTGGTAGTATATCCGGGAGAAGACGAACTTGCATCTCTCGCCGAGAATGGTTACGGCATCCTCAGCGGCAAGTTCCAGATTCATCAGTATGATCCTGACAGACTGCTGGATTAATCTGCATTATTCAAACAGATTTCTATGAGGGAGTGCCGGGCTGCAAACAGTTCTGCACTCCTTGAACAATTCATCGGTCAGTTTTGCCTGCGCCGGGCCTTTCCATGTGCTGGAATTGCTAATCATGATCCAACATTCCCCGTCCGGGAAATATTTCACCAGAGCACTGGTTCCTGAAAGAGTGCCTGTCCTACTCCATCCTTTTTTCGGGTCGGTATCGTTCCAACCCAAAGAATATGTATCCGGGTCTAAATATTCTGTCATCTGGGCAACGGCCTCACGGGAAAGGATGTCCGGAACTTCATCCCTTGAGTCGATGGATGCCACCAGTCTTGCAATTTCAATAGGCGAACCGCACCAGGCACCGGCTCCAAGCAGCATTGGAATGTCGTTTCCACCGTAACATCTTTCCACTATCTTTCCGCTTCCATTATATTCTTCTACGAATTTTCCATCACCTTCGTGGGTGTAGTACCGGACCTCATTGTCTAATTTGTCTTCATAATAGATTCCGGCAATATGCATGTCGTAGCATCCTGCCTTTTCGAGTACTTCTTCTTTTATGAACTGCTCGTAAGGCATGCCGGAAACCTTCGCGATGATTTCCGAAAGCAGGAGATAACCGAAATTCGAATATTTCTGCCATGTGCCGCTCTGGAACCTGAGCTGCTGCCTGAGGACAAGCTTGCAGAAGTCCTCGTATGTGGGAGCATGGTCCAGACCCAACTGGTTCTTAACATCCCTTGACGAAAACAGCGGATCTCTCATGAAACCGCCCTGGTGCCTGAGCAGGTGTTCCACGGTAATCTTGTAATAATCCTTCTTATTTTTAATGGCCTTGATATAGAGGCTGTCGCTGAGGATGCCGGCAGGACCGAAAACGGTGTCATTGATCGAGAGTTTTCCCATGTCCTGCAGCCTCATGATTCCCGTCGCGGTGATGAGCTTGGATACGGAGGCCATTCTGAGGATGTTGCCGGGGTGCATCTTCAGACCTTTTTCCTCATCCGCCCATCCGTAACCTTTGGCAAAGACCAGTGAGTCGTTGCGCATGATTGCGAGGGAAACTCCCTTGATTGCCCATTTTCTCATATATGACTCCACCTTTTTGTCGATGGGGGCAAGTTCAGGAAGGTCTGACATTTCATTGGTGATGGTATCATTCAGCCTGACCAGCTTCACCGGTTCGTTTTCTGGAATATTCCCTATGTCATGATTCCTGGTCCATGATACCACAAAAACTGTCACCGCAGTTAATGCGATGACAGTGAACAGTAATATTGATTTGCCAGTTTTCTTTTTCTTTCCCATATCCTGATTCAGGTCTTAAAGCAGATTTGCTCTGCGTGCAAAATCTATTATCAAATCTGCCGTTCCCTCGATTCCTATCTTTGAAGAATCAAGGCACAGGTCATAAGTGGAGGCAACTCCCCAGTTTCCGAATGTGTAATAGTTGTAGTAGTCAGCCCTTTCCTTGTCTTTCTTCTTGAGCATCTCTTCCGCTTTTTCTTTGCTGATGCCCTCTCTGCGGCTGATTCTTTCAATCCTAGACTCTTCGGATGCGGTCAGGAATACATTCAGGGTGTTCTTGTTCCCCCGGAGAATGTAGTCGGCGCATCTTCCCACGATAATCGCAGAACCCTGTTCCGCTATCGACTTGATGGTATCACTCTGTATCTTGAAAAGTCCTCCCTGGCTTGTGTAGTCATTGGATGAATTGACACCGAACCAGTTCCTGAAAGAGAACGACGTCCTGGTCTCATCAGATTCCTTGAAAAGGGCAGCGCTGAAACCGCTCTCCTGTGCTGCCTTTGTAATGAGTTCGTTGTCATATACCGGTATTCCGAGCTTCTGTCCCAATACTCTGGCTACTTCAAGACCGCCGCAGCCAAACTGCCTTCCTATATTAATTACTATGTGTTTCATATAATTATGTTCATAGTTTTCTTTCTTGTCTGTGTCTAAAGTTTACTTCCGAGGATTGCCGGATCATCCCCATCTTTCAGCGAGCCGAGCTTCCTGAAAAGCCTTATGAGCAGAATTACGGTAAGGATGAATGCAAGAAAATCCGCAATAGGGAAACTCATCCATACACCTTTGCTTCCAAAATTCATCGGAAGCAGATAAAGGAGGGGAAGCAGAATCAGAATCTGTCTCGACAGTGAAAGGATGATAGACTTGTTCACCATTCCAAGACATTGGAAGAGGTTTGTCGATATCATCTGGAAACCGACCAGAAAGAAGGACATGTTCATTATCCGGAGGCTCCACGATGCCATGTCAAGCAGTTCAGTGTCACTGGTGAATATGCTGACGGCAAGCCTTGGCACGAATACACTCAAGGCTGAGCAGGCCGTGGTGACGATTGTGGCCATGACGGCAGTAATCCTGAACACCTCTTTAACCCTTGAATATTTCCTCGCTCCGTAGTTGTAACCGGCAATAGGCTGCATTCCCTGATTGAATCCGATGCATATCATCACGAACATGAAAGTGAGCCTGTTGCATATTCCGTAAGATCCGATGCCCAGGTCACCGCTGTATTTGCGAAGCTGCTGGTTGATGAAAAGTGTAACGAGACAAGCTGCTGCATTCATCAGAAAAGGACCGAAACCGATTGACAATGAATCTTTTGCAATGCGGAAATCAAATCTGAAGAAGCCTCTTTCGAAATGCGGAATCCTGGACTTGTTGCTGAAATGGTGCATGACCACCATCAATGCAAGGGTCTGGGAGATGACTGTAGCCCAGGCAGCACCCTTGATGCCCATGTCCAGAACGAAAATGAAAATTGGGTCGAGTGCAGTGTTGAAAAGCACAGTGAATATTGTCAGACCCATTGCCTTTTTCGGATTTCCTGAAGACCTCATCAGATTGTTAAGACCAAAATACAAGTGCGTGATGGTATTTCCAATCAGAATGATGGTCATATACTCCTTCGCGAAGGGGAGGGTATTCTCGCTCGCCCCGAAGAAATAAAGTATGGGGTCAATGAAAATAAGTGCCGCAGCCATGAAAACTAGGCTTATGGCTGTATTCAGCGTCAGAACGTTGCCCAGTACCTTGTCCGCTGCCTTGTAATTGTTTTGTCCAAGAAGAACGGACATCATGGTAGCACCTCCAAGTCCGACCAATGTTCCGAATGCAGTGGAAAGGTTCATCAGAGGAAAAGTGACAGCAAGTCCAGAAATGGCCAGCGGACCTACTCCGTGGCCAATGAAAATGCTGTCAACCATATTGTATAGGGAGGATGCCGTCTGTGCGATAATCGCAGGCAGAGCATATTGCTTCAGAAGTTTTCCAATACGTTCGGTGCCAAGTTCAACAGGTGCAGAATTGACTTTTGTCATGTTTAATCTTCAGGTTCTTCAACTAATTCTATTTCAAACAACAGTGGTGAATATCCCGGTATGGTGCTACCACTTCCGGAGGTATTGTATCCATAAGGGGATGTGAATATTCCGATACCCTTTTCCATAGGTCTCATATTCCAAAGCGTGAGGGCAAATCCCGTGATGATTGAAGAACCATTCATTTGAATGTCCGAATATGAATCGCTCCAGGTTATTTTAGCAGGGGTATAATCCCTTGATGATGAATACAAATCATTGTCTTTTGCGACCCTTTCGATATTGGTGTCGAACACCTTTCCGTTCAGAAGTCTTCCGATATAATTGATGTAAACGGTGGTGTCAGCCTTGAATGAAGTGGTGTCAACCGGAGCTTTCAGCTGCTTGTAGTACATTCCGGTGAAATTCTTTACGGTGTCAGCTGCGGTCATACCTCCAAAAACATCCTTATGGGAATTGAAATATGCCCCTATGCTGTCAACCTGCCACTTGATTACATCGTCAACAAAATCCTTGATTCTGAACTCATAGATGCACTCATCGCTGTCAGCCTGCCTGCTCTCATACTGTTCAGCCGTTTCGTAGTCTTCCATTGTCATCAGCCATCCCGGAATGGCAACCTTCAGATGGCCTCCGACATGCATTCCTTCGAGAGCTTCCGCAACTCCCTTGTAAACTACGCCTGCATACATGTTGATGATCTGAGGACCGTAATAGTTTGTATTCTGGTAAGTACCAAGCCTTCTTGCGGTTTCTTCATCTGTTGATGAAGTGACATTGCCCACAAGGTCGGTTACAATGTAATCGGCATAGAGATATCCGTCACCTTCAATCTTTTTGCCGTTTCCGTCTTCCTTCTCTATTATTATGCTGCCGAAAGGTGTGGTCTGAGCATTCGGATAATTGACTTCTGCCCAAGCTTTGAAATATCTTATATTTGCCTCATTTGGCCCTTTGGGGGCTGTTTTTGCACATCCGCAGACCGCTGCTGCTACAGCAATCAGGGCGATGTGATGGATAAAATGCTTCATTATATTAAATGATATCGGTTCAACAAAGTTGCAAAGATACAAAAAACTCAGTCATTGGAGATGCTTTCAACCCAGATTTTGTAGAGCAAGGCGGAATTTGCAGGAATTGTGCCAAAAGGTTTGTTCCCGAATCCATATTTGCCAGAAAACAGGATTTCACATTCCTCACCGGCTTTTACACCTACAAGACCGTTCCTCAATCCTTCGATGAATCCGCTTTCATTCAGGTGCACGGTCAGAATATCGTACTCCTCGTCGGTAAGTTCCCATTTAGCATCCGAGGCTGTCTCCTGATGGTTTGTGCAGAAAAGATTGTCCTTTGAAAGGTTGCCGGAGAAAACATATCCGGCATAGTAGAAAGAGACAGTCCCGTTTGGCTTAAGTTCCTCGCCTTCACCTTGTTTCCTGGTGAGCCTGCTCGAGCCGTTGCTATATGTGACAGTCGCTTCCTGGGATGAAGTTAATGCATTTTTGATATATTTGTCTATTGTCTCCTCCTGCTTGGAATATGTCTGTTCGAGCTTCTGCCTGACGCATGAACTCAAAGACAGCATTGAGAAAACAACCATTGCAAAAGTTATGATATGTCTGTGTTTCATTTCAGTATGTTTATTCATTGAGGAATGACTCCATAATCCCGAGGATGTAATCTTTTGCCATGGAAATGTCCGTGATGTCGTCAGGGAAAATAATCTTTCCGCCCGAGGCATTCTCATGCCCTCCTCCATGGAAATAGGTTGTGGCGCATCTGTTGGCTGAAGTCCCTTTTTTTGACCTTATCGACACCCTTGCCTTTCCATCTTCTTCCTTTACAAAGATGCTCATCCTTACATTTGCTATGTCAAGCGGGATATTTACGAACCCTTCAGTATCTCCCTCCACGATGTCATATTCTTGTATTGTTTTCTTGTCCAGCACAATACATGCACCGCCTTCCGGAATTACCACCATATTGTCCTTGAGCAAGGTCCCCAGCAGCCTCATCCGGTTCTCCCTATAGCTATGCATCACCTTTTCTATTATTACGTCCCTGTCCACGCCGCATGCAATCAATTCAGATGCCATTGCAAGAGTGGAAGGGTAGGTGGAGTTGTTGAAATTGTTCGTGTCAGTCGTCATGCCGGTGTATATTGCCGAGGCGCAGGCCAGCCCGAGTCGTGAGGCCTCGCCGTCAATATATGGAGTCCTGACCAGGATGTAATAGAGCAGTTCGGATGTCGAGGAAATTTCAGTCTCGGAGAAAACAAGGTCGAACATTGATCTGTCAGGATTCAGATGGTGGTCAATCAGAATCTTTGCAGCCTGACTTTCCTGAAGTGCTTGCTGCAAGCCTTCTGTCCTGTGGAATGAATTGAAGTCCAGACAGAAAATCAGATCGCTTTCCATAAGAGCCACAAAGGCGGGGTCGTCATTGGAAGAATGTACCAGTATGTCTGAATTTTCTCCCTCCTGCACCATGAAAGCAAGGTTACGGGGACATTCGCTCGGCAGGACGATTTTAATCCTGGCCTTCACATTCCTTAGTAGGAATCTGTATAAACCAAGCGAACTGCCCATCGCATCTCCATCAGGTTTCATATGTGTCACAATCGAAATATGTCTGGCATTTTCGATCATGGACATCATTGTCTGAATAGTATGTCCAGAAATATCGTTCATTATTCTGTGTAGTTTTGTGGCGCAAAAATACAAAATTATATTGCATATCATAAATGAAATTTCTAACTTTGTCCGGAATTTGGAAAATAAATATACCATTATAATGAATTCAATACTAAAAAAGGTTTTAACCTACCTCGTCTTCCCCGTAATTATCGTGGGACTGACCTATGCTATTGTAAAAAGCGTAATGCAGCCAGTGGAGTTTAACAAAATGAAGGATTACCGTGTGAGCATCGGCGTCCAGAGGCTCAAGGATATCCGAGACCTTCAGGTTGCCTACAAGAATGTCAACGGAAAGTACACTTCCCAGATTGACTCCCTCATTGACTTCTACAAGGAAGGTAAGATGAAAATTGTCATGCAGGTCGGATCAAAGGATGACTCTGTTGCAGTAGAGAATACCAACAGAATCAAGAAACGCAATCCAAGGATTAAACCTGAAGAAATGTTGGCTCTGTACAATAATGGTGAAAAGCTTGTTTTCCAGATTGAGAACGAAATTCCTGTAAGGGATACATTGTTCCGCAGCCGTACAGATTTCCGCGTGGATTCACTCAAGTACATTCCTTTCTGCGGAGAGCCTGTCATCATGGATGCGACAGTGAAGATGGTTTCTGGCGTCAAGGTTCCTCTCTTCGAGGCTTCAATGCCTTTCAAATCTCTTCTCAAAGGTGTTGACAACCAGCTCAGAATCAACCTCGATGCAGAAAGGGAAGACCAGGGACGTTATCCTGGACTCCAGGTTGGTAGCATCACAGCTCCTAACAACAACGCAGGTAACTGGGAGTAATCGATTCCGACAGTCTGTATCAGATGATAACAACGGATAATAATCATAGCAGAATATCCATTCAAGTCGGCTTGAGTGGATATTCTTTTATAAAGGAGACTGACGGAGTCAGTGAGTATTCCGGCTGGATGGGCGCGGAAAGAATTTTCACGGCTATTGACCTCCAGAAACGTTATGATGCCGTTGAGATAGGCCTGTTCACACCCAAGTTTACCCTGGTACCGGAGCATTTCCACACACCGGCCCGTTCAAGGGAAGTACTTGCAGACATGGTGACTCTTCAGGATGATGACCAGGTGGAATATGTACAGGTTCCCCAGACCGGTTCTGTCCTTGTATTTTCCAATTCAATAGGGGAGACTCTTTCGAAAGTGCTTTCCCAGACAGTCCTCAAAACAGACGGACATCAGGAACGTTGCCTTCCTTATATATATTATATGCTGAGGTTCCTTCCGTCAGTCCCGGAATATAACAAGATAGTAGCTGCATATATGGACGGCTATCTGTATCTGGTGATAGCGCAGGGGAGGACTCTTCTTTTGTGCAACAGTTTCCATGCACCTGACTTCACTACGGCAGAATACTTCATTTTCATGACATTGAAGAAACTTCAGCTGAACCCTGAGATTTCATCCATCACTTTCAGGACTCCGTTGGAGCCTGAGCAGGAAATGTCCCTGTACAGATATTTCAGGAATGTGGATGTAAATCTTAAGTCAATATAAGACGAATATGAGAATAATAGGAGGAAAGCTAAAAGGAAAGACAATATGTCCGCCGGCAGGATATAAGGCCCGCCCTACAACGGATTTTGCCAAGGAAGGCCTTTTCAACATGCTCAACAATGAGTATGAGATAGAAGGTCTTCAGGTCCTGGACCTTTTCGGCGGCACAGGTTCGATTTCTTATGAGTTTGCTTCCAGAGGCGTGAGAATGGTATATTGTGTTGAGATGCTGCCTGCCAATGCATCCTTCATCAAGTCCCAGGCCTCCAAGTTTTCGCTTGACAATATGACGGTAGTACGCCATAATGTATTTGACTTTCTGGAAATATGCAGGGAAAAATTCGACATTGTATTTGCCGACCCTCCTTATGCCCTGGAAGGTCTGGACACCTTGCCCGACCGTGTATTGTCAAAAGGCATCGTACATCCAGGAGGCTATTTCATCCTTGAACATCCTCAAGAGTATGAATTCAGTTCCCATCCGTTTTTCCTGAAAGAGAAAAAATACGGGAATGTACATTTTTCATTTTTTGAAATGCCTGATAACGAATAACCCCGACGAGTATGAAAACCAGACATTTGATTCTTTTCCTTGCAGTTTCGGCATTCAGCCTCCAGTCTTCGGCACAGACTGCAAGCAGCCTTTTCCTGCGTAGCGATTCCCTTCAGATTAAGGAAATCGTTTCAGAACAGGCGAATATGTATAAACTTGTAGGCCATCATGGTCCTGCTGTAGAGAATAGCCACATGGCTTTAAGAATATATTTCAACGACAGCGGTGCCATCGACCTGTATTCAAAGAGTGGCAGGGGAATGGAACTGTTGAAGTATAAATGGTATCCTACCCAGGCCCAGCAGGAAGAATCAGGTGCCGGATGTGACGAATATATGGTTGGAAAGACAGTAGGTTTTGGAGGCATTGCACTTTGGGACGGAGAAAAGGAAATCAAACTGAAGGCTACCAAGGGACGTACCGCCCGTGTCGGAGACACTTCCAAGGGATCTTATGCCGAGCTCATCGCTTACGGCGTTCCTTACAAGGATGATACAGTTGATGTCAGCATAAGGGTGGATGTCTATGTCAAGAACAGAACTGCCCGTGTGACTGCAACTGAGCTTTCGGGAAAGAAAGTACAGTTCCTTACAGGTATAAATTATCATGAAGGCGAGACAGTTGTAATAGGGGAATCTTATGCCTATGTCTGGGGTGTGCATCCAGCAAATGTTTCTGAGAATCCGAAACCTGTCGGTGCCGGAATCAGCTTCAACTCCAAGAAATTCGAAAGTGTGACAAAAACTGAGAATATGGTAAGGCTTGTAAGCCTTCCGGCATCATCGGTTACGACAAAGTTGACCGGAGCTTCCACAAAGGAGGCGGAACTCAATACCGCAAAGCGGTTCGGAGCCTATATGTCAGGTGAATAGTGTGATAGTAGTGAGTGTACAAAGTGTACACAGTGTAACAATTATTAGTGTAAATCATGAACTTAAATTTAACCAACGTATTCAAACCGAAGTTCTTCGGATTGTTCAAGAAAGGCCGTTATGACAAGAAGACATTCATGTCAGACCTTATTGCCGGTATCATTGTCGGAATCATTGCCCTTCCTCTTGCAATTGCATTCGGTATCGCCAGCGGCGTAACCCCTCAGCAGGGTCTCATTACTGCAATTGTTGCAGGTTTCCTCATTTCTTTCTTCGGCGGATCGAATTTCCTCATAGGAGGACCTACCGGCGCATTCATCGTAATTGTCGCAGGTATCGTTGCACAGTATGGAATGCAGGGCCTCATCATAGCAACCATCATGGCAGGTGTTTTCCTTGTCGTAATGGGCCTGTGCAAGATGGGTGCGATATTCAAATTCATCCCATATCCTATCGTAGTCGGATTCACCAGCGGTATCGCACTTACGATTTTTTCTACACAGATGAAAGATTTTTTCGGTTATCCGCTTGATCTTCAAGTGCCTGCCGGATTTATTCCCGAGTGGATATGCTATTTCCAGAACATAGGCTCAATTAACTGGATTGAGCTTGTCATGAGCCTTGGCTGCCTTCTGATCATCATTTTCTGGAGCAAGGTTACCAAGAAGATTCCAGGTTCCCTGATTGCCCTTGTCGTGGGTACCGTAGCCTCGGTTCTTCTCAGCAAATTCGCCGGAATCGAGTTTGCAACCATCGGCTCAAAATTCCCGGAACTCGCTCAGGGCCTTCCTATGCCAAAACCTGTAGCCCCTGAATTTGATTATCAGACAATCAAGGGACTTGTTTCCCCGGCCTTCACCATCGCCATCCTCTGCGCCATCGAATCACTTATGGCTGCAATGGTCGCTGACGGTGCTACCGGAAAACATCATAATTCAAATACGGAACTCATCGGACAGGGTATTGCCAACATCGTCACTCCTTTGTTCGGCGGTATTCCGGCAACTGGTGCACTGGCAAGGACAATGGCCAGCATCAACAACGGCGGAAAGACTCCGGTCACAGGCATCATCCACGCCATCGTCCTTCTTCTGATTTACCTTTTCCTCATGCCTTATGCGGTTTATATCCCGCTGGGATGCCTTGCCGCCATCCTTGTCATGGTCGCTTACAATATGAGTGAATGGAGAACTTTCAAATATCTTCTCAAAGGTGACCGTTCCGACGTAGCCGTGCTTCTGATAACTTTCTTCCTTACTGTCATAGTTGACCTTACTGTGGCCATCGAGGTAGGAGTGCTGCTCGCAATCGTGCTCTTCGTTCGTCGCGTCATGCAGACTTCGTCTATTGAAGTCCTTGAAAACAATCAGCTTGCAGCTACTGAAAACGATGAGGTCATTTCACCGGAGGATACTGAATATCTGGATATTCCCGAGGGAGTTGAGGTCTATGAAATCAACGGTCCTTTCTTCTTCGGACTTGCAAGCCGTTTTGAAGAACTTGAGAATATGAAGCAGAGTGGCACCAAGGTGCGTATCATCAGGATGCGCAAGGTTCCTTTCATTGATTCGACCGGTATCAACAACTTGCGCAACCTCTGCGAGCGTACACGCAAGAGGGGAGTGACCGTAATCCTTTCTGGAGTCACGGAGAAAGTACATGCCTCTCTTGTCAAGTTCGGAGTCGATAAGGAAATCGGTGCGGAAAATATCTTCCCTCACATTGTACCGGCTCTTGCAAAGGCTACTGAACTTGTTTCGAAATAAAACCTACCGTTCAGCTGGAGGCGGTCCTGTCGGAGCATACTACATGAGGTAGTCATCAACGCTCCGGCCATTGGCAAGGGCTTCGCGGATGGCTGTGGACGAAATATCAACCATAGGAGCATCCATCATTCCCAAACGGCATGATGGATGCTCTTTTTTGAGCTCATCGATGATGCCTTCCAGGTCATAGCCATTGCGGGGATATACCAGAACTCCGTATTCACAGAGCAATCTTTCATAATCCTTCCACCTGTGGATGTCTGCAATCTGGTCCGATCCCATGATGAGGGTGAACTCGTTTTCCGGCTCTCTTTCTTTCAGAGCATCCAAAGTCCTGATAGTGAAATGTGGGGCCGGCATTTTCAGTTCGATGTCATCTACAGTCACCTTGTCTTCCAAACCTCTTCTCACAACTGCCTGGCGCGCCGCTTCGAAACGCTGAGGAGCTGACTCTGCACTTATGCCCTCCTTCAAAGGGTTCTTCGGAGATACCACAAGATACACCAGGTCGAAGCCCTCAACCTCGACCAGATGCCTGATAATGGCATAATGCCCTATATGGAGGGGATTGAACGAACCTCCGTAAACGGCAATTTTCATAAAAGATGATTATTTGGCAAGAAACTCTCCGACTATTTTTCCCGCTTCGGCAAGAGCATCTTCAAGAGAATCATTTACAAGTACATAGTCAAATTTTCCGTTTGCAAATTCCATCTCTGACTCAGCCTTTGCAAGCCTTTTCCCGATGGCCTCCATTGAATCTGTCCCGCGGCCAATAAGTCTCTGGCGCAGAACCTCCGTCGATGGCGCCTTAATGAGAACGGACAAAGCCTTGTCGCCGAAAATCCTTTTTACATTCACTCCGCCCTTGACATCGATGTCGAAGACGATAGTGTGGCCTTTGGCCCATATTCTTTCCACTTCAGACTTGAGCGTACCGTAAAACGAACCGGAATACACTTCCTCGTATTCGACGAACTTGTCTTCGCTTATCATCTTCCTGAACTGGTCAGCACTGAAGAAATAGTACTCTACGCCATCTTTCTCACTGCCCCTGGGAGCTCGTGAAGTGGCTGAAATTGAGAATTCAAGTTCAGGGTATAGTTTAAGAATATGATTCACTATCGTGCTTTTCCCTGCTCCTGAAGGTGCTGAGAAAATTATAACTTTTTCTGCCATTTTTAACCTTGTGGAATAAATTTTTCAATATTCCGCAAAATTAGTTATTTTTGCAGAGTTTTAGAAAAATGGAAACGAATTTTCATCAAATTATAGATTTTATGGTATCTTACAAAGAACTTGGTCTTGTGAACACCAGAGAGATGTTCGCTAAGGCTATTGACGGCGGTTACGCAATTCCAGCATTCAATTTCAACAACATGGAGCAGATGCAGGCTATCATCCAGGCTGCAGCTGAGACTAAATCTCCTGTTATCCTCCAGGTATCAAAGGGCGCACGCAACTACGCAAACGGTACACTCCTCCGCTACATGGCTCAGGGTGCTGTTGAGTACGCAAAGGAGCTTGGCTGGGCAAATCCTCAGATTGTTCTTCACCTTGACCATGGTGATACTTTCGAGACTTGCAAGGCTTGTATCGACAACGGTTTCTCTTCAGTAATGATCGACGGTTCACACCTTCCTTACGATGAGAACGTAGCTCTTACAAAACAGGTTGATGACTATGCACATCAGTTCGACGTAACAGTTGAGGGTGAGCTCGGAGTGCTCGCAGGTGTTGAGGATGAGGTATCTTCAGAACATCACACTTACACCCGTCCTGAGGAAGTCGTTGACTTTGTTACCAAGACCGGATGCGACTCTCTCGCCATCTCAATCGGTACTTCACACGGAGCTTACAAATTCACTCCTGAGCAGTGCACAGTTGATCCAGAGACTGGCCGCCTCGTACCTCCAATGCTTGCATTCGACGTTCTCGAGGGTGTAGAGAAAGAGCTTCCTGGATTCCCTATCGTTCTCCACGGTTCTTCATCAGTTCCTCAGGAGGAGGTTGACACAATCAACAAATTCGGTGGCGCCCTCAAGTCTGCTATCGGTATTCCTGAGCCTTGGCTCCGCAAAGCAGCCAAATCTGCAGTTTGCAAGATCAACATCGACTCTGACTCACGTCTTGCTATGACAGCTGCAATCCGTAAGGTATTCGCTGAGAAACCAGCTGAGTTCGACCCACGCAAATACCTCGGACCTGCTCGTGACAACATGAAGAAGCTCTACAAGCACAAAATCATCAACGTTCTCGGTTCAGACGGCAAAGCTGAGTAATCCGACTGCGAAGACACAAAAAATGAGGATGGCCAAACGGTCATCCTCTTTCTGTTCAGGAAATTCCTTATTGATAAAACTGTTATCTTTCATATTCGACTCTGGCACGTACGTCGATAAGAGTCTCTACATATTTGATAACATTGTCCCTCATGGAGTCAGCCTTGTAGTCTGCAAGTGCTTCCCAGGTTTCGAAATCTGCAATCATGATAGCATCGTAAGCCGTAGCTGATTCATTTCTGTTGATTCCTACCTCAATGTTTTTCAGACCCGGAACAAGCCCCAAGAGGGACTCATATTTCTCCTTGACGTCTTCTCCGATCTCCTTTGGACTCCTGCCATCTGATGGCTTGAATTTCCACATTACTGCGTAACGTACCATAATTATTATCTTTTTAGTGTTATATTACACTTTTCACAATTTGTCCGACTAATTTAGTGTTTTTATTCTAAATCTCAAAATAAAAGTGTCCCTTATTTTTTGAAGATTCCTATCTTTGTACAATGGGAATCAAAAGTAACGGCAATACGGATTATATGGCGGACGACTACTCTTCAAAAGGCAGGACTATAGCGAAAAACACCCTGATGCTCTATTTCAGGATGTTCTTCATGCTGCTTGTGGGTCTGTTCACCTCAAGGGTCGTCCTTTCAGCCCTCGGAGAGCAGGATTACGGCATATACAACGTCGTCGGGGGAGTCGTTGCAATGTTCACAGTCATATCAGGCTCCCTGAATTCCGCCGTTTCAAGATTCATCACCTTCGAAATGGGCAGAGGTGCCCAGGCACAGCTCAACAAGGTCTATTCCACGGCCGTTATGATCCAGCTGGCGCTTTCCCTGATAATAGTCATTCTTTCAGAGCCCATAGGCCTTTGGTTCATCCACAATAAGATGACCATCCCTCCGCAGAGGATTCCTGCGGCATGCAAGGTGCTTCACTTCAGCATATTCGCCTTCGTGGTCAACCTTATGAGCGTCCCGCAGACTGCTTCAATC
>JALFNZ010000099.1 GCA_022774085.1 Bacteroidales bacterium | reverse complement strand
GTCATTCCGTAACAAAATTCAAAGTTTGTGGGAGAAGATGGATTCGAACCACCGAAGGTATAAACCAGCAGATTTACAGTCTGCCCCATTTGGCCACTCTGGTATTCTCCCGTTTTCTCGTTTCTTTTTGGCGATTTCTGCCTTGAAACCACTCAAAAATAAACTTCGAAAAGAACTTTGAGCCGATGGAGGGAGTCGAACCCACGACCCCGAGATTACAAATCACGTGCTCTAGCCAACTGAGCTACATCGGCATTGTTTTTCCCCTTTTCTTTGTGACCCTGTTTCTGAATTGGGATTGCAAAGATAGGTATTATTTTTTATTCTCCAAAACTTTTGCTGAAATTTTTGCGTTTTCCTCCAAAATTTTAGCCTTGATACCTGCCTTGTCAAGTCCGTAGGCGGAGCGCTGTGATGCTTGGGTGTCCTGCTGGACATATTCATCAGATATGCCCAGGCATCTGACTTTCAATGGATTGTCTAGGCTGGACATATATTCCGACACGGCTCCGAACAAGCCGCCGGCCACGCAGCCGTCTTCAACCGTAATGACAAGATCGAATTTTTCCGCAACCCCGGCAAGAAGATCTAAATCCAGAGGCTTTATATACCTTATGTTATATATAGCGGGATTCCAGCCCTGTTCGGCGAGAATTTCATCTGCCGCCTCGGCAGCCCTGTTTGCAAACGGACCAGCACAGATGACTGCAATCCTCTCCCCTTCCCTGAGGCATTCCCCCTTACCGACAGCAAACTCCTCGAAAGCGGCATCCCTCCAACGCGTTCCCTCTGCATACCCGCGAGGATACCTTATAATATAAGGACCTCCCGGATAATTCATTGCCGAGAACATCATATTCTTCAACTCAAGTTCATCTTTCGGAGCACATATAACGGCATTCGGTATGCTGCGGTAGGCCGCCATGTCATAACAGCCATGATGGGTGGCACCGTCCTCACCGACAAGACCGGCACGGTCAAGGCAAATCACAACTCCCAGATCCTGAAGAGCCACATCATGGATGATCTGGTCATAGGCCCTCTGGGAGAAAGACGAATATATATTACAGAACGGCTTCATCCCTCCGGCGGCAAGGCCTGCCGAGAACGTCACAGCATGCTCTTCCTCGATTCCGACATCATAGAAACGGTCCGGCATCTGCTCTGCAAGAGAATTCATCCCGCATCCGGAAGCCATGGCCGGTGTTACACCGACAACCTTGGGATTCATCTGGGCCAGCTCCACGAGCACCTGGCCGAATACATCCTGATAACGGTCCACTTTATGTTCCTTCTTCACCCTCATGCCGGTCTGAGGATTGAACTGGCCTGGAGCATGCCAGAGAGTCTGTTCCGCCTCCGCAGGGGCATAGCCCTTTCCTTTCTTGGTGATGGTATGGAGAATCAGAGGGCCGGAAAGGCGGCGCAGCCTGCGGAGAGTATCCACGACCTGCTCTATGTCATTGCCGTCAACGGGACCGAAATATCTGAATCCCATCGCCTCGAAGAAATCTCCTCCGCTGCTGCGTACCAGGGAGGATTTTGCATTGACGATTATCCTCTGAAGTCTCTGCCTGAAACCGGTTTCTCCGAGAGTATTCCATATCCTTTCCTTGGCCTGGTTGTATTTCCTGCTGGTCGTTACCCGGAGAAGGTAGTTGTGGATGGCTCCGATATTCCTGTCGATGCTGATGTTGTTGTCATTGAGAATGACGAGGATATCCGACCTGGCTGCTCCTGCATTGTTCAGGCCTTCGAGGGCAAGACCGCCAGTAAGTGACCCGTCACCAATCAGGGCGACCACCTTCTGTCCTAGACCCTGATGTTTCGAAGCCTCGGCAAATCCGAGTGCTGCGGAAATTGATGTTGACGAATGGCCGGTACCAAATGTATCGTATTGACTTTCAGAGCGCTTCGGAAATCCGCTGATTCCATCCTTCTTCCTGTTGTTGCGGAATGCATCCCTTCGGCCAGTGATAATCTTGTGGGCATAGGCCTGGTGCCCGACATCGAAGACAATCTTGTCCGTCGGAGTGTCATAGACATAATGCATACCTATGATAAGCTCGACAGCTCCCAAGCTCGAACCAAGATGGCCCGGATTTACGGAACAACATTCCACCATATAATGGCGAATCTCGCTACAGAGTTGCCTGAGCTGTCCGATAGTCAGATTCCTTATATCAGCCGGAGTATTGACCTTATCAAGTAGTTCGTATGCCATGTCAGAAAATCCTATACTCATTAACAAATAGAACATGCGAAGATACGATTAAATTCCGACAATCTGAAATCTCTTTTGTCTATTATTCTAAAAACCACTATATTCGCGAGGCTGTTTTCATTGGAGCGATTACCGTGGAATGACTGAAACGACAATGAACAAAAAACAATAACAAAATGACAGAAAAAATCCAAAAACTGATGAACGACAACCCTATAGCCAGGTGGGGCGTTCTGATTCTCGTGGCATCGATGATGTTCTTTGCCTACATGTTCGTGGACGTAATGTCCCCGCTTATGTCACTTGTAGAAGGCAATCTGGGCTGGACCAGCAGCACTTTCGGAACCTATGCAGCCTCTGAGTACATTCTCAATGTCTGCGGTTTCCTTCTGATTGCGGGCGTGATTCTTGACAAACTCGGAGTCCGTTTCTCCGGAATCCTCTCGGCAGGACTTATGGTTGCCGGTGCAGCCATCAAATTCATCGGAATCAGCGAATGGTTCCAGGCAACGGCATTTGCACAGTGGCTCGGAAGCTGGTGGGTTGAAATGCCGGCAAGTGCAAAGATGGCTTCGCTCGGATTCATGATCTTTGGATGTGGATGTGAAATGGAAGGAACAAATGTTTCCAAGATTCTTGCCAAATGGTTCAAAGGCAAGGAGATGGCTCTGGCTATGGGACTTGAGATGGCAATTGCCCGCCTCGGAGTGTTCGCAGTGATGTGGATTGCTCCTATCATCAGCAAGTCATTCGACGGTTCGCTCCTGGCTCCTGTAGGGTTCTGCGGTGCCCTCCTCTGCATAGGTCTTGTCAATTTCATCGTCTTCGGAATCATGGACAAGAAATTCGACAAACAGCTTGCCCAGGCCGGAATGGCAGTTGGAGAGGAAGGCTCGGAAGAAGAATTCCACCTTAGCGATCTGGGGGCAATCTTCAAAAGTAAGATGTTCTGGATCGTGGCTCTGCTCTGCGTGCTTTACTACAGCGCAATCTTCCCGTTCCAGAGATATGCTACCAACTTCCTTGAACTGACACTCAACATTTCCGCTGAGGAGGGTGCCCAGCTGTTCAGCTGCTTCCCTATCCTTGCAATGGTCCTCACTCCGTTCCTCGGATTCTTCCTTGACAGGGTCGGCAAAGGAGCCTCAATGCTGATGATCGGTTCAGTCATCATGACTGCATGCCATCTTTGCTTCGCATTCGTGCTTCCGCTGTTCCCTGAGAAATGGTTTGCACTCCTTCTTATTGTCACCCTCGGAGTCAGCTTCTCGCTCGTTCCTGCAGCGCTCTGGCCTTCAGTTCCAAAGATTATCGACGAGAAGATTCTCGGCAGCGCATACTGTCTAATCTTCTGGGTACAGAATATCGGTCTGTGCTTTGTTCCGAAGATTATCGGTTCACTGAAAATGACCACAGGAGGTTACCTTGTTCCGATGATTGTTTTCGCATCCTTTGGTGTGCTCGCCTTCATCCTCAGCCTTGTTCTCAAGGCAGAAGATGTCAGAAAGGGCTACGGACTTGAGAAACCGAATATCGAAAAATAATGAAATCCAATACAAAATCTGTCAATTCAGGCAAGTGGCTCTGCTGGGCGGCACTTGCCTGTCTTGTTGTTCCGATGTTCGCGTCGTACTTTTTCGACGACATGTTCTCATCGCTGAGCCATCTGTTCAAGAACCCGGAGCTTCTGGAGCTTGGATGGGATTATGAAGACTATGGCTTCTATGCGGGAGGATATTCGTTCCTCTGCGTGTGCGGAGGCCTGATTGTGTGCGGCGTGCTTCTGGATATGTTCGGCGTAAGGCTGGTGGGTTCGGTGTTCGTGGGTCTGATGATATTGGGGGCGGCCACCGTTTTCTATGCCATTTCTTCCGGACTTTCTCCAAAGGTTTCCCTGACAGTGGCTTATGTCGGCTGCATGTTGTTCGGGCTCGGGAGTGAGATTGCCGGAGTGGCTGTGACAAGGTCCATTGCCAAGTGGTTCAAGGGCGGGAAGGTAGCCCTGGCCATGGGTTTGCAGCTTTCCATTGCCCGCCTTGGTACCGCAGCCGCCCTGGTTCTTTCCCCTATGATTGTCGCGCAAAAGCCTGAAGGTCAGATGTATCTGCTTTCAGACACCAACCGTCCGGCAATGTTTGGCCTGGCACTTCTGGCTGTCGGAGGCATTCTCTGGGCTGTATTCGTGGCGATGGATGCGCGCTTTGACAAGGCAAGGGGACTGACAGACAGGACAGAAACTGCGCAGGAGGACAAGTTCCGTTTTTCGGATATATGGAAAGTGCTGAGCAATCCGCGATTCCTGATGATAGCCCTGCTCTGCGTCTTCTTCTACTGCTGCGTCATCCGTTTCAAGAAATTTGGCACCTCGATTCTGATCCCACTTTTCGGGATGGAGTTAGAGACTGCGACATGGATGCTCTCGATGATTCCGTTCTTCACGATTGTTTTCACCCCTCTTTTCGGTGCCCTTGTTGACAAGACAGGAAAGGCAACTCTTTGGATGATAATCGGTTCCGCGCTTGTTTTGGCTTCGCACCTGATTATTTCCTTTGCTCCGCAGGGGGTTCCGGCCTACGGATATGTGGCAATCGCCTTCCTTGGAATCGGATATTCCCTCGTTCCGTCAGCCATGTGGCCTTCGGTGCCGAAGATTGTGCCTGAAAAGAATCTTGGAACCGCATATTCGCTGATATACTGGATACAGAACATGGGAATGATGATCGTGCCGATTTTCATAGGCCGTATTTTCAAGAACACCATCACGGAAAGCGGCAATGCCCTTCAGGAAGTGAGTGCAGCCATTCATGCAGAATACATTTTCGTACTGCTCGGCGTAATAGCTATCGCCGTGGCAATCATGCTCTTCTTCAGCTCGCGCCGTCATCCCGAGCTCCAGCTCGATGCCCCGGCGGGAAAATAATGATTATTAATAAATTATAACTATATATGAAACCGAACATGAAAATCTTTGATAGTATGAAAAAAGTACTCGTTGTAGGTGGTGGCGGAAGGGAGCATGCAATCGTGGATGCTCTGTCAAGAAGCCCACAGGTTGGAAAAATATATTGTGCACCCGGAAATGCCGGCATCGCGGCCCAGGCCGAGAACGTTCCTATCAAGGATACTCAGATTGCCGAGCTGAAAGCATTTGCAATTGAGAATGGCATTGACTTGACCGTTGTAGGTCCGGAAGCATCACTCGCAATCGGAATTGTGGATGAGTTCAAGGCTGCCGGTCTGAAGATATTCGGCCCGTCAAAGGCTGCGGCAACTATTGAGTCAAGCAAGGACTTCGCAAAGAGGATAATGGCCAAATATGACATTCCGACTGCCGCTTTCAAAACTTTTGAAAATTATGACCAGGCACTTGAATATGTCAAGGCAGGCAAATTCCCGGTTGTGCTCAAATATGACGGTCTTGCAGCAGGAAAGGGCGTTGTGATACCTGAGACGCTTGCCCAGGCTGAAGAGGCTCTGAAGGATATGCTTCTGGATGAGCGTTTCGGTAAGGGCAGAGTTGTCGTAGAGGAATTCCTCACCGGTCCCGAGTTTTCTTTCATGTGCTTTGTGAACGGCTGCGAGGTCTATCCGATGACTCTTTCTCAAGACCACAAGAGAGCCTATGAAGGTGACAAAGGTCCGAATACCGGAGGCATGGGTGCTTACTCCCCTGTTCCGATAATAACTGATGAAGATGTGGAGTTCTCTCTTGAGCACATCATGAAACCGACTGCTGCCGGAATGGTTGCAGAAGGCTGTCCATTCACAGGAGTCCTTTACGGAGGACTTATGAAAACCCCAGAGGGAGTGAAAGTCATAGAGTTCAACTGCCGTTTCGGTGACCCAGAAACCGAGGTCGTCCTGCCAAGACTTGAGTCCGACATCTATGATATCTTCTCAGCAGTGGCCGATGGCACTCCTATGCCTCAGATCAGATGGAGCGAGAAGGTTACAATGGGCTTCGTGATGGCATCCAAGGGATATCCGGGAGACTATTCAAAGGGTTATGAGATTGATATCCCGGAGCTTGGAGACATCCGCATCTTCCACATGGGTACAGCCATGAAGGATGGGAAACTCGTCACCAACGGAGGAAGGGTCCTCATGGTCGTAGGCTCAGCCGAGGATTTGCAGAAAGCTCATGACAAAGCCCTCGAAGCTGTTGAGTCAATCAAATGTGACAATCTGTTCTTCCGTCGCGACATCGGTTGGAGGGTGCTGTAGCCGGAAGATAAATTTGTCCTTAAATTTTGAATGCTGAAAATTATTTTCTAGTTTTGTCAAATATTCGACCGAAAATGAGACAACTTATCAATATTCATCATCACCGCCATATCATAAGATAGGGTGGGTTTTGGTGTATAATGTATATTGAGGCTTACCCCATGGGGTAAGCCTCTTTTTTATGCCGGTTCGTCCATGGTCAAAACAGGAGATAATTAAAACGAACACATATATGCTCAGAATTGCAGTACAATCCAAAGGCAGGCTGAATGAAGAAAGTACCGCCTTGCTCAGAGAAATCGGAATCGACGTTGATGATTCCAAACGTAAATACATTTCGAAAGCCTCGAACTTTCCTGTGGAAATGCTATATCTGCGTGATGACGACATCCCCGGAGTAGTTGCAAACGGTTCTGCTGACCTTGGAATTGTCGGTCTGAACGAGGTCATGGAAAAAGGCTATGATGTAGAAATCGTGGAAAAACTGGGATTTGGTGGATGCCGTCTCAGTCTGGCAATCCCCAAAGCCGATGAATATGAGGGCGTCAGTTATTTTGACGGGAAGAAAATTGCCACGTCATATCCAGCTATCCTGAATAAATTTCTGAAAGAGAACAATATCAAAGCGACTATTGAAGTAATCACCGGTTCGGTGGAAATAGCTCCGGCAGCCCGTATCGCTGACGCAATCTTCGACATCGTCTCATCAGGAAGCACATTGATAGCCAACAATTTGAAGGAAGTGGAAATCGTGCTTGATTCTGAAGCTGTGCTGATAGGAAGCGGGAACCTTAGCCCGGAAAATCAGGAAATCCTGAATGAAATCATGTTCAGGATGGAGTCGGCCAGAATAAGCAGAGGAAAGAAATATATGCTGATGAACATCCCTGAAGATGCCATTGACAAAGCCATCGAGATCCTCCCGGCAATGCGTAGCCCGACCATCATGCCTCTTGCAGCAAAAGGCTGGTGCTCACTGCATTCCGTAGTTGATAATGACAGTCTTTGGTCAAAAGTCCACCAGTTGAAGGCTATCGGTGCGGAAGGCATCCTCATTCTCAATGTGGAAAAAATCATATTATAATCATTTATACGGACTATTTACATAACTCAAGTTTCGCAACATGCGAAACTTAAATTACATAAACAAAACCTCCCCGATAATGGAAAAATACATCAATCCGGAATATTCTATCCTTTCAGACCTGTGCATAAGGCCATCGACCGACAATCCTGTGGTCAGGGAAAGAGTTGATAAAATAATCACACGAGTAAAAGAAGGCGGAGATGCAGCTCTGCGTAGCCTTGCAGAAGAAATCGACGGAAGCGCCCCATCTTGCCTTGAGTGCAAAAGCGATGAATTTACCTTTGCCGAGAATGCCGTGTCTGACAGTGTCAGGAAGGCCATAGCACAGGCCGCTCAAAACATTGAAGCATTTCACCGTGCACAATTGCCTGAAACAGTGGAAATTGAGACCAGTCTCGGAGTCAGGTGCATTCAAAAGGCTGTGCCAATCCAGAGAGTCGGGCTTTATATCCCGGGTGGTACGGCACCTCTGTTCTCGACTGTCCTTATGCTTGCTATCCCGGCAAAAGTTGCTCAGTGCAAGGAGGTTATACTATGTACTCCTGTTTCAAGGCAGACGGGTAAAGTGGCATCTGAAGTACTTTATGCAGCTAAATATTGCGGAGTTGACAAGGTTTACAAGGTCGGAGGTGCACAGGCGATTGCAGCCATGGCTTTCGGAACAGAGACCATTGCAAAGGTTGACAAGATTTTCGGGCCGGGCAATCAATATGTCACCACAGCAAAGCAACTTTTGGGCAACAAATACGTGGCAATCGACCTTCCGGCCGGTCCTTCCGAAGTGATGGTTATGGCAGATGCTTCTGCAGTGCCAGCCTTCGTTGCAGCCGACCTTCTATCACAGGCCGAGCACGGAGCTGACAGTCAGGTGATTCTGGTATGTGATTCAGAAAGCATTGCAGAAGGTGTACAAGCTGAAATCGATGCACAGCTCCGTCAGCTCGGACGCTCTGAAATCGCTAGCAGAGCTCTGGAAAACAGCCGGATTATTGTTTTCAACGGAGAGGATTCCCGCTCAAGAATGACAGATTTTGCCAACCTCTATGGACCTGAACATTTGATCATATCCCTTGAAAATCCATGGGAAATTGCCTCACGCATTATATCGGCCGGCAGTGTTTTCATAGGGAACTGGTCTCCGGAGAGTGCCGGGGACTATGCTTCCGGGACAAATCATACTCTCCCGACCTGCGGATGGTCACGAGCTCACAGCGGAGTCAATATCGACAGTTTCATCAGAAAAATCACCTTCCAGGAACTCTCTCAGGACGGACTTCGGGGACTGTCACAGACAATCACGGCAATGGCGGATGCAGAAGGCCTTCAGGCCCATGCCAATGCAGTGAGTATCAGAATGGGAAAATCCTCTTTATAAACCTGAAAATCAATATATTATGTCCAAGAATATTGAAAGCCTGATAAGGCCTAACATAGCAGCCCTATGCCCCTATAGTACAGCAAGGGACGAGTATCAGGGAAATATCGGCATCTTTCTGGATGCGAATGAGAGCCCGTATGAAAACGGATGGAACCGCTATCCGGACCCGCACCAGAAACAGTTGAAGAGCATCATTTCAGGGATAAGGGGCGTTCCGGCGGACAATATTTTCCTCGGGAACGGCAGTGACGAGGCCATAGACTTGATTTTCAGGATATTCTGTATTCCGGGCAAGGACAAGGCACTTGCGATTTCACCGAGCTATGGGATGTATGAAGTCTGTGCGGCAACAAATGACGTCGCTCTGGAGAAAGTTCCTTTGAGAAAGGATTTCAGCCTTGATACTGAAGCACTTATGGATAAGGCAGGGGCAAATGTGAAAGTCATTTTCCTGTGTTCGCCCAACAACCCTTCGGGGAATGCCTTCCCTAAGGAGCAACTTCTGGAGATAGCCGGCCGCTTTGACGGAATCGTAGTCGTGGATGAGGCTTATATCGATTACAGCAGCATTCCTTCATTGATAAATGATGCAGTCTCGGAGGAATATGGAAACATCATTGTCCTACAGACGATGAGCAAGGCAAGGGGTATGGCGGCCTTAAGGCTGGGCATGGCTTTTTCTAGCAAAAGGATCATATCACTGATGTCGATGGTAAAATATCCTTACAATATAAGCAAGGCAACTCAGGAGATTGCAGCCGGGATTCTGAAACGGGACATAAGCGCTCAGGTTAAGGAAACGATTGACGAGAGAAAACGCGTTGCCCGGGCTCTTGAAGGAATCGGCTGCGTCAGGACGGTTTGGCCAAGCGAGGCGAACTTCATTTTAGTGGAGGTTGATGATGCAAATGAAAGATATGGGCAGCTGATTGAAGCAGGAGTAATAGTAAGGAACAGGACCAAGGTGGCTGGATGTCACAACTGCCTGAGAATCAGCATAGGAACCAAGGAAGAGAACGACAGGATGCTAGCGATTCTTTCGGGAAATGAAGCATCTTTTGAGTCATCGGGCCGAAGTGCTGAGATTTGCCGCAAGACAAGGGAAACCGACATCAGGATAAGGGTGAATCTGGACAGGAACCCGCAGAGCCCCGGAGGATTCGGACGCGTGGACACTGGCTTGAAATTCTTTGACCACATGCTTGACCAGATTGTTCACCATGGAGGTATATCATTGGATATCAGATGTATGGGTGACCTCGAAGTGGACGAACACCACACAATTGAAGATGTTGGTCTGGCTCTCGGGGAGGCCATTCTCAAGGCACTGGGCGACAAGAGAGGAATCGGAAGATACGGGTTTGCCCTTCCTATGGATGAATCCAGGGCCATTGTGCTGCTCGATTTCGGCGGCAGGCCGGAACTGGTCTGGGATGTCGAATTTACAAGGGAATATGTCGGAGACGTACCTACGGAAATGTTCGGACATTTTTTCAGGAGCCTGAGCACTGCCATGAAGGCCAATCTCTATGTACAGGCCCGCGGCGAGAACAACCACCACATTGCCGAAAGCATTTTCAAGGCATTTGCACGCAGTATCAGGCAGGCTGTAGCAATGAATGCCTTCGAGGGAGAACTGCCTTCATCTAAAGGAATACTCTGATGGTTGCGATTATAGATTACAATTGCGGGAACCTGCGTTCTGTCGAGAATGCACTGGAAAGGCTTGGTTGTCAATATGTTCTGACAAGGGATGCGGCCACCATCAAGGCCGCTGACAAGGTGATTCTGCCGGGAGTGGGCAATGCTGCGGAGGCCATGGCAAATCTGCAAAAAACAGGGCTCGTGCCTGTGATAAAGAAACTCAGACAGCCGGTGCTGGGGATATGCGTGGGGATGCAGATCATGTGCAGGGACAGCGAAGAAGGCGGAGGAGTCGAGTGCATCGGCATTTTTGATGCCCATGTGAGAAGGTTGCCGGATAACCCGCAGGCCAAGGTTCCACATGTGGGCTGGAATGAAATCGGGAATCTGAATCTTGGCAAATGTAAGTTGTTCAACGGGATAGGATTAGGCGGGGCTGATTCTGCGGCATCTTCCGCCGGGACGGACAGATATGTTTATTTTGTGCATTCCTACTGCCCCACCCTATGTCAGGACACCATCGCGACCTGCGTTCATGGGAAGACGATGTTCAGTGCCGCCCTCAAATATGAGAACTTCTATGCCACCCAATTCCATCCGGAAAAGAGCGGGGCTGTCGGCGAGACCATTTTGAGGAACTTCATCAGCTTATAATATTTGGATTTGTAACACTTGGGTAAAGATTATGATACAGATTATTCCGGCAATTGATATTATCGGGGGGAAATGCGTTCGTCTGAGCCAGGGCGATTACGACAGGGTCAAGATCTATGATGCTTCACCCGTGGATATGGCAAAGCAGTTCGCGGACTGCGGGGTCTGCAGGATACATCTTGTGGACCTAGATGGAGCAAAGGCATCCAAACCATTGAACCTTAAGACTTTGGAGCAGATTGCCAGCAGCGTTGACCTTGAACTCGAATGGGGCGGCGGACTGAGCAATGACCAGGCTCTGCGGGATATTTTCAATGCAGGAGCTACCTGCGGAATCATCGGCAGTGCGGCAGTCCTTTCGCCGGAGAAGTTCAGCGGATGGCTGAAGGAGTTTGCCGGACAGAGGATGATTCTCGGGGCCGATGTCAGAGGTCATAAGGTTGCGGTGAAGGGCTGGACAGAGGACAGCGAGCAGACAATCGAACAGGTAATCAGGCGTTTCCTTCCGGACGGGCTGACTCAGGTCATATGCACGGACATCAGCCGAGACGGGATGCTTTCGGGACCGAACATCGAATTGTATCAGCAGTTGCAGGAGGCATTCCCTGAAGT
>JALFNZ010000064.1 GCA_022774085.1 Bacteroidales bacterium | reverse complement strand
TCCACCAATCCTGAATTGCCATCGCAGAAGAACTGATGGTATTCTTGTGAATCGAATTTGTTCAAACCCCTGAATGTGCCTATCCATATCTGTCCGCTCGCATCCTGTGTTATAGCGTTGATGCGGTTGTTCGAAAGGGTTTGGGATATTGTGAAAAGGCTTGTCTGTTCATCTGAAGGTTGGCCATGTCCGTGGGCATGGGACAAAGTCAGAAGGTTTAACGATAAGACAGTAACCAGAAAGAGTGCAAATGTTCGGTTCATTCTCATAAATACGTAAATAAGACGCGCAATATACGAAAAAATACCTTCAAACATATATATGTGTATGCTTTTAAACATATTGAAAAAAGAATGAACATATTGGAAAGTGATTTTTTACCACTAAGAAAACATAAAATACGAAAAAGAAAGTCAAATCACGCTATTTTTGTGAAATTTGCAACCGCTAACTCACAGAACACTGAAATTATGAAACCATTTCTGAACTTTTTGATTATTGCAGGAGTTTCTGCCTCATTCCTGTCTTGTGGTAGCAGTCAGAGTCAGACTTGTGTGTCGGACGCTGGCGAGATTCTCGCATCTTCTTCAACTGCCATTGTCTCTACAGACAAAGGTAAGGTTGCGGGTTACATTCTTGATGGTGTAACGGTGTACAAGGGTATACCTTACGCACGCGCCGAGAGATTCATGCCTGCTGAACCAGTGGAAAAATGGGAAGGTATCCGAAGCTGCCGCCAGTGGGGACCGGTATCTCCACAGCCCGATCGTGAGGGATGGCTCAATGACCAGATTGCTTTTGCGTTTAATTGGAATGACGGTTTCAGCAATGAGGATTGTCTCAGACTGAATGTCTGGACACCGAAAGTAAATGATGGGAAGAAACGTCCGGTAATGGTATGGCTTCATGGTGGCGGATACACTGCCGGTTCGGGTCAGGAACTTCCTTCATACGAAGGATCAAACCTTGCCAAAAGTGAGGATGTCGTAGTGGTGACCATCAACCACAGGCTGAATGTACTTGGTTTCCTCGATCTTTCTGCTTTCGGAGAAAAATATTCAAAATCAGGAAATGTAGGTTTGCTCGACATTGTTTCCGCCCTTGAGTGGGTAAACAAGAATATTTCTGCTTTTGGGGGAGATCCTGCAAACGTTACAATTTTCGGCCAGAGCGGTGGCGGTGGCAAAGTATCCACTCTTCTTGCTACTCCTTCTGCCAAAGGGCTTTTCCATAAGGCAATAGTACAGAGCGGTTCGATGCTTCGTACCATGAGTGCCAAATATTCAAGGAAAATCGGCGTTGCTACAGTAAAGAATCTCGGCCTTGATGCTTCAAATATCGATAAGATTGCTTCTGTTCCTTATAAAGAACTCCTTGCCGCTGGAAACAAAGCAATTGAAGAAGTAAGAGTTGAAGCTGAAAAAGAAGGAATAAGCACATTCATTTTCGGTTGGGCTCCGACCGTTGAAGGGGCAGTTCTCCCTTCTCAGCCTTTCGATCCGTGTGCACCAGAAATTTCCGCTGATGTTCCTTTGCTCATTGGATCGACTCTTCATGAGTTCACTGCATCGACTTATGTCCCTGCTCTTCGCAGCATCAGCCGGGACGATGCAATCAATTATGTAAAAAATAGTTATGGTGAAAAAACAGACAGGTTCATCGAGCTTTTCGCAAAGGCTTATCCGGGATATAAGCCTATAGACCTGATTGATACAGATTTTATTTTCAGACCAGGTGTCCTTGAGCAGGCTGCCCTCAAGTCCCGTCAGGGAACTGCTCCTGCCTATGTCTATATGTTCTGCTGGGAGTCTCCGATCATGGATGGCATCCTTCGCAGTACGCATTGCATGGAGATTCCTTTCGTATTCAATAATGCTACTGTGCATGCAAGCATGACCGGAGGTACAAAGGAAGCTGTTGAACTTGCTGCAAAAATGAGCCGTTGCTGGGCGAATTTTGCGCGTACCGGCAACCCTAATGCCGAGGGCTTGCCTGAGTGGGAGCCATTCAACTGTGAAACAATGCCTACGATGATTTTTGACAACGAGTGCAAGGTTCTCTGCGGTCATGACAAGGAACTTATAGATTTCATCAGACTTTTCCCGACAAGAGGTTTCTAACATTCTATACCATATTAACCATTT
>JALFNZ010000059.1 GCA_022774085.1 Bacteroidales bacterium | reverse complement strand
GCCACCACATCATCCGGATGAACGAACAATGGTGTACGGCCGTCAAGATTTATGAATTTGATAAATACGGGGAACTGGCGCCCGTAGAACTGATAGACATTCTCCCCTACTACCCTCTCCAGGTAGGTTTCCATCACATCTGACATGGAATTGCCTGACAACCAGCCATTTTCTATTTCCGAATCGGCGAATCCGAGGTCGGCTGCCGACCATTTTTCCTTTCCATAGGATTTTTCAAATTCGACTGGCTTGAATTTGAAGGGGTATAATTTTTTGTGTGTTTCTGACATATCGAAATTTTTAGCAGATGCGAAGATAATGAAAAATCGCAATATATAATAAATATCGGAGCAATCGAAAAAACCGACTGCTCCGATATTTAACCAAATATAACAACTAAACTAACCGTGTCAGTGTAGTTGCAAAGTATATGCCAAACTATGCAAGTCTTTCCTTAAGAGCTGCTGCCTGAGCCTCATATCCAGGTTTGCCAAGAAGAGCGAACATATTCTTCTTGTATGCCTCGACGCCTGGCTGATTGAAAGGATTCACGCCAAGGATGTAGCCGCTGATGCCACAGGCTTTCTCGAAGAAATAGAACAAACCGCCGAGATTGTACTCGTTGATACGCTCGATGCTTATCTGGAGCTGAGGAACGCCACCGTCGATGTGAGCAAGTTTGGTTCCGAGCTCAGCCATTGCGTTGCACTCCTCTACATGCTTGCCAGTGAGGAAGTTAAGACCGTCCAAATTCTGAGGATCGTTGGCAATTGTCATGCTGCGGTTGCTGTTCTCAACAGTAACGACAGTTTCCATAAGCATGCGCTCGCCCTCCTGGATGTACTGTCCCATTGAGTGAAGGTCTGTGGTGAAGATGCATGATGCAGGGAAAATACCCTTTCCATCCTTACCCTCTGACTCTCCGTAAAGCTGTTTCCACCACTCGCCCAGGTACTGGAGCTTAGGTGAGAATGAAACAAGAATCTCAACAGTCTTTCCGTTGTTGTACAGAAGATTACGCATTGCGGCATACTGTACTGCAGGGTTGCACTCGCATTTCTTTGCGCAGACCTCTTCCATCTCAGCTGCACCCTTGAGCATAGCCCTCATATCGAAGCCTGCGAGAACGATTGGAAGGATTCCTACAGGAGTAAGAACAGAGAAACGTCCTCCGACATTGTCCTCGATGACGAAAGTCTTGTAGCCTTCCTGGGTTGAGAGGGATTTGAGAGCGCCTTTGTGAGCATCTGTCACGGCTACGATTCGCTCAGAGGCCTCTTTTGCACCGTAAGTCTGCTCGATGTACTGTTTGATCAGACGGAAAGCGATTGCAGGCTCGGTTGTAGTACCTGACTTGGAAATGACCACTGCAGCGCAGTTTCTCTGCTGCATGAGGTCCATAAGTTCGCTAATATATTCCTCTGAAAGGTTGTTTCCTGCAAAAACAATCTGAGGAGCAGATTTCTCACCCTTGAGACTGTTCGCAAAAGTGTGTGAAAGAGCCTCGATAGCGCATTTTGCTCCGAGATATGATCCGCCGATTCCGATAACTACAACAAGGTCAACGCCTTTTGCCTTCCAGCTGTCACGAATCTGCTCACATTCAACGATGAGGGACTCCGGAGTTGTTGAAGGAAGGTGTTTCCATCCGAGGAAATCATTTCCTGCACCAGTCTCTGACTCAAGGACATCCAGAGCTGAAAGTGCCTTCTCTACATAAGCCTTGTAATCTGCATCATTTACAAAGGAGTTGCAGCCTCCCAAATTAACTTTTACCATAGTTTATAGAATATAGATTGTTTATTCTTTCTGTCAGGGACTTACATCATCCACATTTTCAAATCCCATCATGCAAAGATAAATATTTTCCATAACATATCGGATATAAAAATTTATCTTTGCCTCCGAAATGACGAAACTTGGTGATGAAATATTAAGATTCCTTGATGAATCCGGCCTTGAATGCCGCAGAGGGAATCTGAAAGATCCGGGGGATGGGCTGTCCGGGGGATGCGGAATCGATATCCTCCTGTGCACCCATGCGGTAAATCATGAACAAATGAGGGTCATATCCGTGGAGGTTATCGCCAGTTCGCCCGCGGGAGCCATGAGACAACGGGAGTTT
The DNA here is from genome assembly GCA_022774085.1 of Bacteroidales bacterium. GTDB lineage: Bacteria > Bacteroidota > Bacteroidia > Bacteroidales > UBA932 > Cryptobacteroides. The sequence goes on along the minus strand of JALFNZ010000059.1, from coordinate 1,160 downwards.
CTGGAAGAAGCGGTGAACAGATTGTCGCAAAAGGATGGTGCATACCCGCTGATTGTCTTTGAAGACAGATGGAGAAGAAATTCCCCGCTTATCAGACAAAGACTTCTGGCTCATCTGGGTATGTTCGGAAGCATTTTTGCCCGCAATTGCCAGGTAAGGAGAATTGACAAGCCGCTCGCGGCTTCTTTCCTCGAACATGCTCACAGCTATGGAGATGCTTCATGCAAATATCGCTACGGGCTTTTCCTCATACGGCATACCGGACATTGCCGACTTGAAGGAGCAGCCGAGTCCATCGCCCCGGGCACGCTCATTGCCGTGGCGGAGTTTTCGGGAGCAAGGAGGTGGAAAAAGGAAAATATGACCATCTCATCTTACGAATGGACCAGATACGCTTCACTGCCATGGCTGCGTATAAGCGGCGGCATGGGCAAGATTCTCAGGCATTTCATAGAGCAAGTCCAGCCGGACGACATAATGAGCTATGCCGACCTTGAATGGTCAGAAGGGCTTGTATATGAACAACTTGGCTTCATCACGGAGGATAGAAGGAAGCCTGTTCTCTTCAAAGTGGATCCCAAAGGATGGCAACGCAAAGTATGTACAGATGAGCAAAAAGATGATTCCTTATATATTATGAATCTCGGAAGCCGCAAATACCGGCTCAAACTCAAGGATTACCGATAATTTTTTGCTATTTTTGCAGGCTGGATTGACGTGCATGACAAGCATGGTTCCGGTCCGTATATCAAACAGGTATGATAATGACAAAACGACAATAATTATGGAAGCAATCGTAAAAACAGATTTCAATTTTCCAGGCCAGAACGGCCATTATGTAGGTAAAGTCCGCGATGTGTACAGCATCGGTGATGACTATTTGGTAATGGTCGTATCCGACAGGATTTCGGCATTCGATGTAGTCTTGCCAAAAGGCATACCTTTCAAGGGACAGGTGCTCAACCAGATAGCTGCCAAATTTCTTGATGCCACCTCTGACATTCTTCCGAACTGGAAAATAGCTGTTCCGGATCCGATGGTGACCGTGGGCCACAAATGCGAGCCATTCAAGGTGGAAATGGTCATAAGGGGCTATCTTTCAGGCCATGCATGGAGAGAGTACAAGGCCGGCAAACGCACCCTCTGCGGAGAGAATATGC
>JALFNZ010000042.1 GCA_022774085.1 Bacteroidales bacterium | reverse complement strand
AATGATACTGCGTCAATCCAATTATAAAGGTGAAGCATCGTTCGACCTGGTCCGCAAACTTTTGAATGAAGGTCTTGAATTCGACCCTTATGGCTATCGCAAGGATATCTTGCCTCTGCTTGATGTCGCAGAAAAGATGGTAGATGAAATGAATTAATGCATTTGCCTGAAAGTGCTCCCTTCCGTTAGGATGTTCAGATATTTCCATTATATTTGTAGGATATTCATGGAAATTCAAAGTATATAAAACATATATGGAAAAACATCTGGACACAATCTGCGTGCAAGGGGGCTGGAAGCCTGAAAACGGTGAGCCCCGCGTACTCCCTATCTATCAAAGCACTACATTCAAATATTCATCAACGGAAGAGATGGCCGACTTGTTCGACCTTAAGAAGGAAGGATATTTCTACACCCGTCTGGCCAACCCTACAGTTGATGCCGTTGCAGCCAAGATAAATGAACTTGAAGGAGGAGTAGGCTGCGTCCTCACTTCATCAGGACAGGCTGCAAACCTTTTTGCCATACTGAACATCTGCAATGCTGGGGACCACATCATTTCTGTCAACTCCATCTATGGAGGTACATTCAACCTCTTTGGCGTCAGCCTGGAAAAGCTCGGCATTTCATGCACATTCATCAGCCAGGGCAGCACTGATGAAGAAATCCAGGCGGCATTCACACCAAAAACAAAATGCCTGTTCGGGGAAACTATCTCTAATCCGGGCGGGGAAGTCTTTGATATTGAGAGATTTGCAAAAATAGCCCACAGCAACGGAGTTCCCCTCATCGTTGACAACACATTTGCAACTCCAATCAACTGCCGCCCTTTTGAATGGGGTGCAGACATCGTCACACATTCAACGACAAAATATATGGACGGTCATGCCACTCAAGTTGGAGGTGCGCTCATAGACAGCGGCAATTTCGACTGGGAGGCTCATGCTGACAAATTCCCCGGCCTCTGTACTCCTGACGAAAGTTACCATGGTCTTGTCTATACCAAATATTTCGGCAGGAAAGCTTATATTTCAAAGGTGGTTTCCCAGCTGATGCGTGATCTTGGAAGTTCACCTGCTCCTATGAACAGTTTCCTTCTCAACATAGGACTTGAAACCCTTCATCTGAGAATGCCGCGTCATTGTGAGAATGCTCTCAAAGTTGCCAGATGGCTCAAGGAAAATGAAAAAGTGGCATGGGTCCGCTATTGCGGGCTTGAAGGTGATCCTTATTATGAACTTGCTCAGAAATATCTTCCTGACGGTTCATGCGGCGTGCTTGCGTTCGGCCTTAAGGGAAGCCGTCAGGATGCCATCAAGTTCATGGACAGCCTTCAGTTCGTGGCCATAGTCACCCATGTCGCAGATGCACGCACTTGCATCCTTCATCCAGCAAGCCACACCCATCGACAGCTTTCAGACCAACAGCTCAAGGAGGCGGGAATCGCTCCTGACCTGATGAGACTGTCGCTCGGTATCGAGAATGCTGAGGACATCATAGCAGACCTTCAGCAGGCACTCGACAGAATATGAGCATAAAATCCAAAATATCTTCAATAGCGAATTTCTACATCCAGGGATTTCGACAGATGACCTGGGGGCGTGAACTATGGGTCCTGATCATCCTCAAATACGTAATCCTTTTCCTTGTCCTGAGACTTTTCTTCTTCAAACCTGTTCTCGCCGGGCAGACAGAAGATCAGAAAAGCGATTTTGTAGGTGAACGTCTTACTGAACAGCTCATAAGCGCAGAACCGTAGTAAGACAAATAATAAATTGGATTATAATCAGTTAACAACTAAATCAATAACACTATGCTAGAAACAGCACTAATTGACTGGTCAAGAGCTCAGTTTGCCCTTACAGCCTGCTACCATTGGGTGTTCGTTCCTCTGACCTTGGGCCTTGCAATTGTAATGGCCGTTATGGAGACTCTCTATGTCATCAAGAAAGATGAGTTCTGGAAGAACACAGCCAAATTCTGGATGAAACTTTTCGGTATCAACTTCGCTGTGGGAATTGCCACAGGTCTCATTCTCGAATTTGAGTTCGGTACCAATTTCAGCAACTATTCATGGTTTGTCGGAGATATTTTTGGAGCTCCTCTTGCCATTGAAGGCATCATCGCCTTTTTCATAGAGGCTACTTTTGTGGCAGTCATGTTCTTTGGTTGGGACAAGGTAGGCAAGAAATTCCATCTTGCATCAACCTGGCTGACAGGCATCGGAGCTGCCATCTCAGCAATCTGGATTCTTGTTGCAAACTCATGGATGCAGCATCCTGTCGGAATGGAATTCAATCCAGACACAGTCCGCAATGAAATGGTTGATTTCTGGGCAGTGGCACTTAACCCTGTGGCTGTCAGCAAGTTCTTCCATTCATGGTTCAGCGGATGGATGACTGGTTCAATCTTCGTCATCGGAGTCAGCTGCTGGTATCTTCTCAAGAAACGTCAGACACGCTTTGCCCTTGCCAGCATCCGTGTTGCAGCCATTGTCGGCATTGCCGGCACTTTCGCAGTAATGCTTTCAGGCGACAGTTCAGGAGTGCATGCTGCCAAATATCAGCCTATGAAACTTGCTGCAGCTGAAGGACTTGAGGACGGTGGTCCACGTTCACCATTCTCAATCGTTCCCGGCATTGAAGTGCCTGGAATGCTTTCAATCCTTGCTACTCACGATATCGACGGCTATGTTCCCGGAATCAACGACCTTCTTTACGGATATGTGGATTCCGATGGAGTTGAGCACCTTTCAGCCGAGGCCAAGATATATAAGGGCAAAACTGCCCTCAAGGCATTCAGGGCATATCGCAAACTCAAAGACACCAACCCTGTTGCCGCTGCCAAGGTAAAGGCCGTTCTCGACGAGAACGTTGAGTATTTTGGTTATGGCTATATTGATGACCCTGAGGAACTGGTTCCGAATGTTCCTCTTATTTATTGGTCATTCAGAGTTATGGTCGGCCTTGGCTCATTCCTGCTTCTTCTGATGATGTTAATCCTTTTCTTTGAATATAAGGGTAAGATTAAGGATATGAAATGGCTCCAATTGCTTGCCATCCTTGCCATCCCTATGGTTTATCTTGCAGGACAGGCCGGATGGGTTGTCGCAGAGGCGGGCCGTCAGCCATGGGCAATCGAGGGCCTTCTTCCTGTTAAAGCCGCCGTTTCGAGTCTTAGCGTCGGGGCAGTCAAGACCACCTTCTTCCTGTTTGTGGCCATCTTCACCATCTTCCTT
>JALFNZ010000027.1 GCA_022774085.1 Bacteroidales bacterium | reverse complement strand
GATATTCATCGCAGAATGTCATCAGTAAGGCTAATCTCGGAGTCGGTGCTTCATACATTATCAATCCGGCAGACTGGAAAGTATTTCTTCAGCCAAGTGTTTCCGTTCTGAGCACGGGATTCAAGAATGCCGATTCATATCTCAAGCCGGATATTGAATTACGGGTTGGCATCAACAGCCGCTTCAAGCCATATCTTGGTATTCGGGCCGAATACCTGTACTCATACAACAACACCGTCCGTCGCCATTTCCTTTATGGAATCTGCTTCGGAATCATCCTTTTGTGAGCATACCCCGTTGCAACAACAGAACTGCTACGTAATATTCCGGCGAAAAGCAGTGGCATAATGTCCCAGGTCTTTGTCCAATATTTTCAAAGTGTTAATGTCGTGATTGGTATATGCCTCACAGAAATACTCGCGCAGCCGACAAAGTTCCTTAAGTAACTCTCCTCTCCCTGGCTGATTGTATCTCCCATATTTTATAGTCAGGTCAATGATATCCAAGCTGCGGATGAATGCTTTTTCTGCCATGTCAGACTTTCCTTTCATCAGCCATTTGCAAGTCCTGCCGACTTCACTGCCGATGTTAGCCATCTGCTCCATCAGGCTGATTGATGCCCATCTGTCTGCGTCAAGATTGTTTTCAGTTATCATTGTATAAACGACTTTACTAATTTTTGAATGGTATCCCTGATTGTCATTACAAAGATACCGTTCTTTTCGAATTTTCACAGTCAAAAATTTGAGACATCACCACCGATGCGATAATAAGCAGAATGAATAAGCGCACGGAGAGCCCCATAATCCGAACTGCTAAAGTGGCTGGCGGGAAAGAGGCATGGTCATGCAACGGGCTCCACCACCTCCGCGCGGCAGTTCGCTTCCGGAAATGGTCACGGCACAAGGTGTGGAGCCGAAGACAGTGGCATCCTTAAGGCCTGAGATAAAGTCGGCTGCACGGACTATTTCAAAGCCAGCCTTCGACAATTCATCCAGCGTGTGCACATTTCTCGCATAGGTGAGCACCTTGCCAGGGGCGAACGAGAAAAAGTTCGCTCCGCTGTGCCACTGCTCCCTCTCCTGGTCCCACTCATCATCACCACCGCAAACTATCGGCTTAAGATCCATGCCAAGACTCTTCAACGCAGGCAAAAGCCCTGCAACCGGTTTGATAGAAGTAACGACACCGTCATCAATGGTAATCTGAACCGTCTGATACTGATTGGATTGCATGATTAAAGGCTTGAAAACCATGCATTTGTCCCTGTCAAGCAGAGTAAACACCATATCAAGATGGATGAATGATTCCGGCTCAGAAGGAAGCTGCTGCACCAAGATATAACTTCTTCCCTCAGGGGCACAACGGCGGAAACGCTCAACTATGAAATCTATGCCCTGCGAAGTAGTACGGACCCCGTTTCCGATAATAAGGATATCTTCCCGGGCAACCAGAATATCTCCGCCTTCCATTATAACCTTGGAATCTGCACCCTGAAAATCATTGGCATCCACCACATTGCATGCAAAAACACCACTATCCTTGTATATGGCATTCATAATCAGAGACTCCCTCATCCTCACCTTGTTAGCCATACGGCACACAAGGACATTGTCCCCGATTGTCACAGCTGCATCACGGGTAAAATAAAAATTGTACAGAGGATAAAGAGCATAATACTCGTTTTTCAAATAAGATGTCAGAGTATCAATCCTTGCGGGAAGTCCTTCAATGAGCACGCGGGCCAGTTCCCGGGAAGACATGAGCATGAGCGACTCCATATAGGAAGTGACATCCTCCGACACGCATATCCTCCTGACAAGGTCCTCACGAGCCTTAGGTTTATCCAGCACCTTGACCAGCAAGTCAGTAACCTCGAAAACCCTGCATATCCTGGACAAGGTTCCGGACAGCAGGGAGTATTCTTCACGGGCAATTGAAAGGTTCAGAATGTCACTGTAAAGAGCCCTCTGAACATTGCGTGGCGTCATATTCTCCACCTCCGTTCCCGGACGATGAAGCAACACTGCATCAAGGGTTCCAATCTCAGAATGAACATTAATCTCCACTACAGGAGCATCCGGATTATTCTTTATATCCATATGAAATTCAATTAACCATACTCAAGTTTCGCAAGTGATAACTTATTATGGTCCTGAAGGTTGTGCCTCTTGCGAAACTTCTTCCCTACGCACATTTCCCTGTTAACGAGGACCCATCCCGTATCCCTTCCGGGGACTGCTTGCTGCAAAAGTCCTCTGGACTATTTGCTTATCGCAAGCGACCTACTATCGACCTAAAGGTCTCAAAATTCGGTAGTTTCGCAACATGCGAAACTTAAATTCTCACATTTTTTCCAAAGTTATTATATTTTATTGTAATAATGTGGGCTGATTATGAAAAATTAAATGTAAATTTGTCGTTTCCACAATAAAAAACTAAATAAAAGAGAAGAATATGAAATCTATTACTAAATTATTTGCCGGATTTCTGGCCCTGGCCGGGATTCTT
>JALFNZ010000024.1 GCA_022774085.1 Bacteroidales bacterium | reverse complement strand
GACAGCTGTAGATATCGACTGGTTCAAGGGTTCGGGCAATAGCCTGACATTCCTCGGCCCGGACGGAGATTACAGAATCCTCGTTCAGGAAGGTTTCCTCAAAGTCATTCCTCTGACTGATGGTGAAACTGCGGTCTTCCCTGATGCAATATGGATTATCGGAACCGGCGCAGCCAAGCCTCAGGGCAGGGAGCCAGGCTGGAATACAGGTGAAGCTGCCGACATTCCTCTTCTTAAGGTTGCTGACAAGACATACAAGGTAACTCTGTACATGACCAGCCCTAACTTCAAGCTATTCGAACAGCCGAACTGGGGTGATGATAATACCGGAGAGCGTGTATGGCTTAAGAACAGGTATGCGGCAATCAACGGAAACGGATATCTCGACATTCCTAATGCTGACGGTAATTTTGCCGCAGGATCTGCATTCGAGGAAGGCTGGTACACAATTACTTGCGTGGATACTGATGGAACTGGCGCCCTTGAAGTGACTGTTGACAAAATGAAGCAGACGGTATGGGATCCTACCGCTTCAAGCAACCTCTGGCTCAGCATGACAGTTGAGGAGACACACTGGTACTATGCTCCGGGTTGGGCTCAGATTGCGAACCCTGAACTTACAGTGGATGGCAATTGCTATAGTTTCTCCCTTCCTGAAGCTACTACTGATCAGTGGCAGGCTCAGTTTGCTTTCAGAACAAATATTTCAACTTCTGCTGCCAAACATTACGACTTCTCTTGCAAAGTCCTGCTTAACAACGACCATCCTGGCGTAACCATCAAGCTTGTGAAGACAGGAGATGACGACACCTTCTACTGCGCTGACAGACATGCTGTCACGGCTGATGAAGAGTTTGTTTACCAGCTTGAGGATGTTGCAGGTATAGACATGGAGAAAGTGAGTCTCTTCTTCGACTTCGGAGGCAATGCTGCTGGTACGGATGTCGTGATCAAGGACATCCTTCTTCAGGAGCACAGAGCTGAATAATAGCACTGAAATATGCATTTATTTATAGAATTAGCCCTTGTCGCCATTTTGGCGACAGGGTGTGCTAAACCATCGGATAATCCAGGCACATCCAAGATAATTACATTAGACAAAACCGACCTTTCAATTGCTAAGGAAGGCGGGCAGCAGGAGATTATCCTCAATGCCGAAGGCGAGTGGGGCGCAAGCTCAAACAGCAAGGACTGGCTCACTGTCAAGCCTGCCAGCGGACTTGCCGGGCAGACTACAGTCAATGTGAGCATAGCGGCGAACAAGACTTATACCCCTCGCGAAGGTGAGGTGACATTCAGGACTTCCACCAACGATGTCATTCTGAAAGTCTCTCAGGAGGCTGAACCTGAACCAGAGCCAGACAAACCGGACCCTACGCCTGACATGGTGATTCCAGAGGGTTATGAACTTGTGTGGCAAGATGAATTCAACGATGCCTCCTCCACAAAGCTCGATACCAAAAAGTGGTCCTATGAGGTCCAGCCTGCGGGATGGGTGAACAACGAGCTCCAGACCTATGTGGCGGGAGGACATGACGGGGTGACAACGGCGGAGGTTGTTGACGGCGTACTCAAGATTCATGCTGTGAAGAAAGGTGACAAGGTTTATTCAGCCCGCATCAATTCAAGGGAAAACTGGCTTTATGGCTATTTCGAGGGAAGAATCAAACTCCCACACGGTAAAGGGACATGGCCTGCTTTCTGGATGATGCCTGAAAAATTCACCGGCTGGCCGGGTTGCGGAGAAATCGACATAATGGAACATGTTGGCTGCGTACCTACCGAGGTATCCTCATCAATCCACTGTCAGGCATATTACCACGCAATCAATACCCAGAAGACAGCTGCGAGAAAAGTTGCCGGCGTCATGGATGAATTCCATGTCTATGCCCTTGAATGGACGCCTGAATACATCAAGACCTATGTTGACGGCAAGGCTCTTCTGTTCTACAATCCGGACAATTATCCTCTTGGCCGCAATGAAAACACATGGCCTTTCCATGTTCCTTTCCACTACATCCTCAACCTTGCATGGGGAGGAGACTGGGGCGGAATGTACGGAGTGGATAACGATGCCCTTCCGGCAACACTTGAATTCGACTATGTGCGTGTATTTCAGAAAAAAGAGAATTAGAAATGAATAACATTATAAAATTCGCCGCCATTTCAACTGCACTTTCTTTCGCTGCTTGCTCACCTGCCGGCGATCAGATAGACAGGAAGGTGGATGAATTGATGGCAAAAATGACCATTGAAGAAAAAATTGGTCAGATGAATCAGCTTTCCGGAGGCTACAATACCATTGAAGATGTTGCAGCCGGAAGAGTCGGTTCCATACACAACTGCGTTGATGCCGAAGAAATCAATGCAGTGCAGAAAGCAGCCGTGGAAAGAAGCCGTCTCGGCATTCCGGTCATCGTGAGTCGTGACGTAATCCACGGATTCAGGACAATCTTCCCTATTCCACTCGGTCAGGCATCTACCTTCGACCCTGCCATCGTGGAGCAGGGTGCAAGAGTGGCCGCTGTCGAGGCATCTGCCGCCGGTATCAGATGGACATTCTCTCCTATGCTTGACATTGCCCGTGACCCGAGGTGGGGAAGGGTAGCGGAAGGCTCCGGAGAAGACCCTTATCTTGATGCTCTGATGGGCGTGGCTATGGTGAAGGGATATCAGGGAGATGACCTCTCGGATCCGACCAGCATGGCAGCTTGCATCAAGCATTTTGCTGGTTATGGCGCTGCAGAAGGCGGCAGGGACTACAACAGCACGATGATTTCAGAGCGTTCGCTCCGCAATACATATCTGCCTGCTTTCAAGGCCTGCGCGGATGCCGGTGCTGCTACTCTCATGACTTCCTTCAATGAAATCGACGGAATTCCTTCAACCGGAAACACCTTCCTTCTCAAGGACCTTCTCAGGGACGAGTGGGGCTGGAAGGGAATGGTCGTAACCGACTGGAACTCTTCCGGAGAGATGATTGCCCACGGCTTCGCAAAGGACCTCAAGCATGCGACAGAACTTTCAGTAAATGCCGGAGTGGACATGGACATGATGTCCCATGGCTATGTTTCATACATAGCAGAGCTTGTGAAGGAAGGCAAGATTTCCGAAAAGGAAATCGACAGGGCTGTGCGTAACATCCTCAGACTCAAGTTCGAACTCGGACTCTTTGAAAATCCTTACGTGGACCCTCAAGCCTCTGCAAAAGTTGATTATGCACCGGAACACCTTGCCGCTGCAAAGCAGTGCGCACTAGAAAGCGCCATCCTTTTGAAGAACAACGGAGTGCTTCCTCTGGAAAAAGCCCGCACCATCCTTGTGACTGGCCCTCTGGCAGATGCCCCATATGAGCAGCTCGGAACATGGACCTTCGACGGACAGCCGGAGCATACCGTCACGCCTCTTCAGGCATTGCGCAAGGACTACAATGTAATCTGGGAGCCGGGTCTGGGATACAGCCGCGACAAGAACACCTCAAACCTTGCAAAAGTGACTGCCGCTGCCTCAAGGGCAGATGCTGCCGTTGTCTTTGTCGGAGAAGAGGCCATCCTTTCAGGAGAGGCACATTCACTTTCTGATTTGAATCTTCAGGGTGCCCAGAGCGAGCTCATCAAGGCTGTCAGACGCAGTGGAAAGCCGGTTGTCGTAGTTGTCATTGCCGGTCGTCCGCTCACTATTGAAAGGGACCTTGAGAACTGTGATGCAATGCTTTATGCCTTCCATCCGGGAACAATGGGTGGAGAAGCCCTCGCAGATCTGATTAAAGGACGCGTAAGTCCTTCCGGACGCCTCCCGATGACATTCATCCGCACAGTGGGTCAGGCTCCGTTCTATTATAATCATAACAATTCCGGCCGTCCTTGCTCAGGAAACGAAACTCTCCTGAACGACATTCCGATTACCGCAGGTCAGACATCCCTCGGATGCACGTCATACTATCTTGATTCTGGTTACGGCCCTCTCTTCCCATTCGGCTATGGTCTTACCTATTCGACATTCTCATACTCTGACATTGCTCTTGAAAAGAATGTGCTTTCAAAGAACGATGTGCTCCGCGTGAAATGCCGCCTGACCAATACCGGTTCACGTAAAGCCACAGAACTTGCTCAGCTTTATGTCAGGGATCTGGTCGGAAGCGTAGTCCGACCGGTGCGCGAACTAAAGAGATTCGAGAGAGTCACGCTCGAACCGGGACAGTCGGCAGAGCTCTCATTCGAGCTCCCTGTGAGCGAACTCGCTTTCTGGAATGCAGATATGGAATATGTCGTAGAGCCTGGCGATTTCATGGTTTGGGTCGCACCTGACTCCGATTCTGGCACACCGCTGGACTTTAAAGTTGAATAGTTATTTTTATCAAAACGAGGATGATGAAGGACAGATTCATTAAGATTCCATTGTTGTTTGTTACGATACTTTCTTTTCTTTATGCTTGTGACAAACCTGTTGTTGAAGAAGAAAGAAAACCTTCAGACCTGGTGGTTTCAGTGGTTAGTGCATGCCAGGCTGGGAAACTTATATCTTTGGTTACCTATGGTACAAATGAGGTCTCTTTGACATTTGATGATGGATCTGTCCTTGTCATTCCACAAAAAGATATGAGGATTGCGGATTGCCGCAACAGCAAGCCCGCAGCAGTAGGCGTACCGCCACAGACCACCACATGGTGTGTCTCAGGCCTTATCACAGGTGTTCCATATACGCCTGAAAGGTCTGATATAGAGTCACTCGTGGTGTATGCCTATACAGATGGCTATACCTTGTACATTCATCTGAGCAATGGCTCGGTCATTTATTTCAAAAGCCGCATTGATGAACTCCGCAAAAGGAGAAGCCTTCCTGTAGTAAGAATCACCACTACGGCTCCGGTTGTAAGCAAGGAAGACTATGTGTCAGGAAAGATAGAGATAACTGATACCAAGGGTATCTACGGATCCTCGGAAGTCTTCAGCGCCCCGATGAAGATACGCGGGCGCGGCAATTCCACATGGGGCATGCCAAAGAAACCATACAAGGTGAAACTTGAAAGCAAAGCCTCCATCCTTGGGATGCCGGCGGACAAAGAATGGGCTCTGCTCGCAAATTATGCCGACAAAACCCTGCTGAGAAATGTTACGGCAATGGAAATATCCAGGATTTGCGGTTTCAAATGGACACCTCGCATGGTAAGTGTTGAGGTCTATATGAACGGCAAATATGAAGGTGTCTATACGTTCTGCGAGCATAAGAAAGTCTCATCCGACAGGGTAAATATCAATGTTGCCGGAGATGGTGACATAGAAGGGGATTATTACCTTGAGCTGGAACAGAATATGGATGAAACAGTCTGCTTCTGGACTGGAATGGGCGCTCCGGTTATGTTCCAGGAACCTTCTGAGCCAAACAAGGCTCAGCAAGATTATGTTAAGAAATATTTCAGTGATTTTGAGGATGCACTGCGCCGGGGTGATGGCAGCTACAAGGATTATATAGATGAGAAATCATTCATAGACAATTATATAATCCAGGAACTGACCAAGAATATCGACGGCAATCTTCGCAAAAGTACATTCCTGACCAAGGAAAGAGACGGCAAACTTGAAATGTATCATGTTTGGGATTTCGACCTGACCATGGGCAACTGCAACTATTTCACATCCGATATTCCAGGCCTGGACAATTCATACACAGGCTTTTTCATAAGGTATTATTCCCTCCATGGTAAAAATACAGGCTGGTACTACCATCTTTTCAAACATAAGGATTTCGAAGAGAAAGTAAGGGCACGCTGGAAGGAACTCTATCCTCAGCTCAGAGAGATTCCACAGTTCATAAGTGAGCAGGCATTTGTTCTTGAGGAAGCCCAGAAACGTAATTTTGACAGATGGAAAATACTCAATGAGTGGGTATGGCCAAATGAAAAGGTACTTGGCTCATATGAAGCGGAAGTCGACTATCTGACCGAGTTCTACTCCTCTCGCCTTGAATGGCTTAATGGCCGGATATGAGGAATCCGGGAATTCCCTACATTGAACATATCAAGGATCTGATTCCATGTCATTTCCTTGCCGGGTGCGCTGCCGGTGCCATGCTGATTTTCTTCCTTTACAAGATGGATGAATTTGAGGCCTGCATCGGCAGCGCCTCCGTCAGTGTCGGCCCTGTCTCCTATCATTACCGCCTCTTCGGGCCTGACATTCAGAGCTTTACAAACGTTGAGGAAGGTCTGGCGACATGGCTTGAGGCCTCCGATTTCAGGCGCTTCCCACACTCCGTCGAAGCTGATGTCTCCCAGACCACAGGCCTGGAGTTTTTCCCGGGCAAAGGCATAGTCGGAGAGGACAGCCACAAGGTAGCCTTCGCTTTTGAGCCCGGTAATAAGTTCTCTGAGAAGAGGTCTTTTGGGAAAGTGCTTTTCTATGATGCGCACCTGGGAAGGCATGTAACTTCTGCTGAACCATTCCCGGCAGCGGGCAGATGCGCTCGGGGAGCCCTTGCCCATGAGATTGAAAAGGGCGTTGTAATAATCATCCGCACACGCGAACTCCTTGCCTTTCAATATCTTACGGCATTTTCTCTCTCTTGCGAGCATCCCGATGTGCAGGGGGTCGGAGGCGATGAGCCTAAGCGGAAAATGACGGGGCTCATACAGAGTCCCGTCAATATCGAATATTACAGCCTTTATGTCATTCATGAGGTTTAATCTTCGCTGAGTGAATTGATCCATCTCTGGCGGCGCTTGTCCTGAAGCAGCATCACGAGCTTGAACTGCCCGTCGCGTGCTCCTTCCTGGAGGCTCCTTTTCTTGAACAGGTCGTAGGCATTCTTTTTCAGCACGAAGGTCTCCGGCATCTTGAGCCTGTTCGATGCCCTCTTGGATTCGTACTCGATGTTCATTTCCTTCAGGCGTGCATCCACAATCTCGGTGAACTTGCGGGCTTTCGCCTTGCGGACCTTCCTGTTATCGAACTCGTAGTAGAAATCGTAGAGGGAATTCTCCGGGTCTGCAAATCCGATGAAGAAATTCACCTTCCAGCCGGTTTCCTGTTCTGCCATGCGCACGGCTTCAATGAATTGCTTCTCATAGAGTTTCTCTCCTGTTATGCTGACTATCCCGTTGACTTTCTGAACCATGTGGATTTTAGGAGTCTTGTGGTACCATCCTCCGACCTCCACGAGGTCGTTCATATTGTACCGGTAAAGACCGGAGAGCGTCGTCACGAATATGCAGTAACGCTTGCCCTGTTCAAGCTCGTGCAGACGGAGGAATCTCGGGTCTGGTTTGTCCAGCTCGCTTTCCTCCACGAATTCGTAGAAATGATAGTGAGGGAAGAGGGTGGTGTCGATGCCCTGGTCAAGCACCAGTCCGAAGCGGCATTCCGATGCGAAGAATCCAAGTTCCTGGTAGCAGCAGCACTCTGGCAGCTGCTCACTGACCTTGGCGGCAGCAATTGCGGTGTTCCCGCATTTCCAAGAAGAAAGGAACTGAAGCTCCGGCCACCAATGCTTGATTTGCGGTACCGGATGCTCTGCCTTGATTTTCCTGAGAAAGTCTGCTCTCTGAGGATCTGACTTGAGTTTCGGAGCGAGTGCCGCACGGATTTCCTCCGGAATGTCGAATTTGGATGAAAGGGCGCCTTTTTCGATGTCTTCGATGTAATCTTCGAAATATTCCTCTGCATTATGCACCAGTTCCATGATGGTGGACGGGTTCGGGGCAACGATATAGGTCACGCTGTGGGCGATTGCAAGCCTCATCATTGTGTAGTATCGGGCCGAATAGTCCTTGATG
>JALFNZ010000017.1 GCA_022774085.1 Bacteroidales bacterium | reverse complement strand
CCTTGGCAAGGCATTCGGATTCAAGACGATATATGTGATTGCCCTGTCTTCACTGCTCTTTGAAGTGCTGCCTCATTTCCCTCAGCTGGAGGTTACTGACATCCCGGACAAGGTGATGGTCGCTCTCGTTGGTGGTGCTATGGAGTCCATCGGTATCGGCCTGACAATCCTCCGTGGAGGCAGTACGGGAGGTACGGACATTGTGGCGATGGTGGTCAACAAATATTGGCCGGTTTCACCCGGAAGGGTGTATCTGGTGACTGATTTGTTCATCATTTCCCTGATGCTTCTGATTCCTGAAAAGGGCCTTGTCGATATGATTTACGGTTTTGTGGTTATGATTGTATTCTCGTTCGGAGTGGATTATGTACTCTTGGGCAACAAGTCCTCTGTCCAGATTCTGGTGTTCTCGCCTAAATACAAGGATATCGCCGACCATATAATCTACAATGTCCATCGAGGTGTCACAGCCCTTCAGTCCGTCGGCTGGTACAGCCAGGCAGAAGGAAAGGTTCTTCTGATCATTTCCAGAAAACATCAGATGAATGATGTCATCAATGAAATCATGAAAATTGACAAGAAAGCCTTCATTTCCGTATCCTCCGCCAACAGTGTTTATGGAGAAGGATTCGAGGAAATCAAGACGGGAATCCGCTTAAAGAAGAAAGATAGTCCTTCTGAAATCGCTTAAAAGTTGAAAAAACTGATTAAAAAAGAAAAATCTTCCATTCAACCCCCTTGCAGAGCCTTCTGCAAGGGGGTTTTGTTATAGCTTTGTATAAGGAAAGCGGAAACTGATAACATAAAATAGATATGGAGATTTTGACAGAGGCGATGATTTTACTATGGATGCTGATGATTGCAATTTATGTTTTTTCGCACAATGGCAGGAGTGGGGATGTGGACGAGAAATTGAAGTTGCTACCCTTTCTTTTATTGATGGATGTGTGCCTGATAGCGTCGGGAATGGGGATTAGGACGGGAACGGGGGCAAGGCTGATGCTGGACTTGTCGCTTATGCAGATTCCGCTCATTTTCCTGATTTATTCGATTTGGGATTTTGCAGATTTCAGAAGGATTCTTATTCTGACTTCCGGTGGGTGCCTGACGATTTCCACAGGACAACTGCTTTGTTCTTTCGGGGTGATTCATCCCCTTTCTTCGAAAATCCTTGTTTGGCTTGCTGTAATGGTCATGGCTCTAACATCGATATTGTATGTGGTGGGACTGACCTGCCACCTGCTCAATGTCAACAATGTGATGAAAGCTGCTTCGTCGTGGAGTTACATTTGTCTGGGGGCGGATGGTGCTCATGCGATGCTCATGCTTCTGCTGGCGTTGCTGACCTTGCTTTCAAGCAGCATCAGCGGGAGATATTCCGGATTGCATCTGTGTCTGACAGACTTGTTGATGAGCTTGAGTGTCACTGCTATCGTGGTCAGAATAGTGCACAAGACAGCGTTTGTCATTATGAGGAAAAGGGAGAGGACCATTGTTGAGTCAATGAAGTTTTCAATGGTGGCGATGCCGAATGAAAATGACAGAGAAGACGGCCTGTACAAGACCATATACAAGAGACTGACTGAATATTTTGAGCAGGAAAAGCCTTATCTTCGGAGCGAACTGACAATAAATGACCTCGTTCAGGTCGTGTATTCCAACAAACTTTATATTTCACGTGCAATCAGCCAATGTACGGGACGGAATTTCAGACAGTTTGTAAATTATTACAGGATAAAATATTCTGTGGATATGTTCAGGCAGAATCCTAAGTTGAAAATCGTTGATCTCTACCAGGCATGCGGTTTCAATTCCGTCGCTTCCTACAATATGGCTTTCAGGCTGTTCATGAATGAGAATCCCAGCGAATGGTTCCGCAAGGAGAGAAAGAAACTTTTGGAACGCAATTGATTAATCGTATCTTTGCAGGCTGAAACTGAATTTTTTATGGCAGACGAGAAGATTATTTTTTCAATGAACGGTGTGGGCAAGACCCTGCCGCACAACAACAAAGTGATACTGAAGGACATATACCTGTCTTTCTTCTATGGCGCAAAAATCGGCATCATCGGTCTGAACGGATCCGGAAAGTCAACCTTGATGAAAATCATCGCCGGTGTTGAGACAGGCTATCAGGGCGAAGTGGTATGGGCTCCGGGCTATTCTGTAGGCTATCTGGAGCAGGAGCCTCAGATGGATCCAGAGAAGACAGTCATCGAGGTCGTCCAGGAGGGAGTGCAGGAAGTCATGGACCTGCTCAAGAAATACGAGGAGGTGAATCTGGCCTTCTGTGACCCTGAGGTTATGGAGGATCCTGACAAGATGAACGATCTGATTATGCTTCAGGGAGAACTCACTGAGAAGATCGAGCATTGCGGCGGCTGGGTGATTGACGCAAAGCTTGAAAGGGCCATGGATGCGCTCCAGTGCCCTCCTTCCGATGCGAAGGTATCCACTCTGTCAGGAGGTGAGCGCCGCCGTGTAGCCCTTTGCCGCCTGCTTTTGAGGCAACCTGATGTCCTTCTGCTTGATGAACCTACCAACCATCTGGATACG
>JALFNZ010000016.1 GCA_022774085.1 Bacteroidales bacterium | reverse complement strand
TCCTCCAGCAGGCAAAGCAGCCTTTGGACTACATCTTCGTTCCGATTGGGGGAGGCGGACTTGCATCCGGTATAGGTTCATACATCAAGAGGATGTCACCTTCGACCAAGGTCATCGGAGTCGAGCCGGCAGGAGCACCGTGCATGAAGACAGCGATCGAAAAGGGTGAAATCGTTGAGCTTGAGCACATTGACAAGTTTGTAGATGGTGCGGCAGTCAAGAAGGCAGGAGCCTTGACCTATGAAATCTGCAAGAGCGTCCTCGACGACATCATCACCGTTCCGGAAGGAGCCGTATGCACCACCATCATCAACATGTATAACAAGAATGCCATCGTTGTGGAGCCGGCAGGAGCTCTTTCCGTTGCAGCCTTGCGCTTCTATGCCGACAAAATACGGGGCAAGAACATTGCCTGCATAATCAGCGGAAGCAACAACGACATCATCAGGATGGAGGAAATCCGGGAAAAATCCCTTCTTTACGAAGGACTCAAACACTACTTCATCGTCAACTTCCCTCAAAAGTCAGGCGTCATCCTCTCATTCGTGAGGGATATCCTCGGCCCTGAGGCGGACCTGGTTCATTTCCAGTACATCAAGAAGACTAACAAGGACTTTGGACCTGCACTCGTAGGAATTGAAGTTACGGACAAGGCATATATCGAGGACATAACCCGAAGGATGAATGAACAGAACTTTTCTTAGGAGTATATAAACGAAAATAACAAACTATTTGAAATCCTTATCTGATATGAGCACGATTGACTTCAACAACCTTTCATTTGCCTATCGCAAGACCAATACCATCCTCTATACCGAGTTCAAGAGAGGGAAATGGTCTGAAATAGAGAGCAGGACAGACGATTACATCAGCATCAGCGCATTCGCCGGATCCCTCCACTACGGCATCCAGTGCTTCGAAGGCCTCAAGGCATTCAGGGGCAAGGACGGAGAGGTGCGCATATTCCGCCCGGATGAAAATGCTAAAAGACTTCGCAGGTCCGCAGAATACCTCGGCATCGAGGCGCCTTCGGAGGAAATGTTCATTCAGATGTGCAAGCGCATCGTCAAGGAGAACATCGATTTTCTGCCTCCTTATGGCAACAATGCATCAATGTACATCCGCCCGATTCTTTTCGGCAGCAATCCCCAGCTTGGCGTGAAATCTTCGACCGAGTGCGTTTTCATGATGCTCTGCTCACCTGTAGGTGCCTACACCGGAGGTGCTCTTGAGGCAATTGACGTAGTCATTGCAAGGGACTATGACAGGGCTGCGCCTAACGGTAGCGGAGCATACAAGGTTGGCGGCAACTATGCCTGCTCGCTTCTTTCACTCAACAAGGCGGTCAAGCTCGGATACAAGGCAGTGCTCTATCTTGACCCTACTTCGCGCAAGTTCATCGACGAGTACAACTCATCCAACTTCTTCGGCATCAAGGGCAACAGCTACATCACCCCGCTTTCAGACAGCATCCTTCCATCAATCACCAACAAGTCACTTGAGGTAGCAGCCCGGGAACTGGGGATGACAGTCGAGAGAAGACCTGTCCCGGTGGAGGAACTTGGAAGTTTCGAAGAGGTCGGAGAGTGCGGCACTGCGGTGGTAATCACCCCTGTACATAAAATCGTCGACAAGCCATCCCTCGAATCCGACCAGGAAACTGTCTATACCTATGGTAACGGCCTCTGTGGGGAGAAGAGTCTCGCGCTTTACAAATTCATCACATCCATCCAATATGGGGAGGCTCCTGACAAATTCGGATGGACTGTGAAAGTTGAACTATAGAAATAAATGATTTAAGTTTCGCATTTGCGAAACTACCATATTTAAAGACCTTTAGGTCGTAAGTAAGTCCCTTCCCCGGGGGAAGGGGTTTGGGGATAGGTCCTCGTAAAAAGGGAAATGTGCGGCGGGAAGAAGTTTCGCAAGCGGCACAACCCTCAGGACATAAATAAGTTATAACTTGCGAAACTTGAGTAGATGACATTTACACAGACACATAAAGATCCTCAGTCTTCAGCACGCTGCGGAGTCATATCCACGGACCATGGAAAGATCGAGACGCCGATTTTCATGCCCGTGGGCACTGTCGGTTCGGTCAAAGGAATATATCACCGGGACCTCAAGGAAGACATCCACGCGGAAATAATACTCGGGAACACCTATCACCTCTACCTCCGCCCCGGCCTTGAGATACTCAAGGCCGCAGGCGGACTGCACAGATTCGAATCCTGGGACAGACCCATCCTCACCGACAGCGGCGGATTCCAGGTATTTTCCCTCAGCCCCATCAGGAAACTGACCGAGGACGGATGCATTTTCCGGTCACATATAGATGGGTCAAAACACATCTTTACGCCAGAAAACAATGTTGATACACAGCGCATTATAGGCGCCGACATCATCATGGCCCTGGACGAGTGCTGTCCCGGTGACGCAACATACGAGTATGCGAAGAAATCGCTTAGCCTGACACAGAGATGGCTCGAAAGGTGCATCAGGCACTTTGACCGGACTGAGCCCCTGTACGGCTACTCGCAGACGCTTTTTCCAATCGTACAAGGCTGCGTCTATCCCGACCTGAGAATACAGGCGGTCGAGCATGCCGCCTCTTTCGACAGGGATGGTTACGCAATAGGAGGCCTTGCAGTGGGAGAGCCTACGGAGAAGATGTACGAAATGCTTGAGGTTGTGGACCCTGTTTTGCCTAAGGACAAGCCAAGATATCTGATGGGAGTAGGCACGCCGGCGAACATTCTTGAAGGCATCGCCCGCGGAGTGGATATGTTCGATTGCGTCATGCCTACACGCAACGGTCGTAACGGCATGCTGTTCACATGGGACGGTATCATGAACATGAAGAACAGGAAATGGGCGGACGACTTCTCCCCTCTCGACCCGAAGGGAACATCCTTTGTGGACAGGACCTATTCAAAGGCATATCTGAGACATCTTTTCATTGCAGGAGAACTTTTCGCCGGTCAGATTGCCAGTGAGCACAACCTTGCCTTCTACCTCGACCTTATAAGCCAGGCCCGCGCACATATTAAGGCCGGGGACTTCAAGTCCTGGAAAGATGCTGTCGTTCCAAAATTGACACACAGACTTTAACTGCCTCAGACATGATTGACCTCAGACCAAGGAAACTTGACGCCTACATAGTCCGGAAATTCATTTCCACATTCTTCATCGCGCTGATTCTCATCATCGGGATTGTCATCATATTTGACATCAGCGAGAAGATTGACGATTTCGTGAGCAAGGAGGCCCCGCTCAAGGCAATCATTTTCGACTACTACCTGAATTTCGTGCCATATTTCATGAATATGTTCAGCCCTCTGTTCGTATTCATCACGGTGATTTTCTTCACCTCCAAGATGGCGGCGGACTCGGAAATCATAGCCATCCTTTCCTGCGGTATCAGCTTCCACAGGATGATGGTCCCTTATATATTCTCAGCATCACTGATTGCCCTTTTGTCTCTGTGTCTCAACCTTTTTGTCATACCGGAATCCAACAAGACGAGACTTGACTTTGAAAACAAGTATGTCAAGACGAGGTTCATGAGCGTTGGCAGAAACGTGCATTATCAGATCTCCCCGGGCGAATTTGTCTATGCGGAATCATTCAGTTCCTGGAACAAGACAGCCTACCGCTTCACCTTGGAAAGGATTGAGGATAACAAACTGATTTCCAAGATCTCAGCCGAATCCGCTGTCTATGACACGACATCCGGAAAATGGAGACTCAAGAAATACTTCATCAGGGACTACAACGAGGACCTTACAGACCAGATCCGCAGCGGGGAACAGCTCGACACTACCCTCGCCCTGTCCGTCAAGGATTTCTACCTGACAGAAAATACGGTCGAGACGCTGACCTATAAAGAGCTCAATGAACTGATTGCAACCCAACGCATGAGGGGTGATGCAAATGTCAAATTCGCGCTGATTGAAAAACACACCAGATTCGCCCTGCCGTTCTCTGCCTTCATCCTTACCATCATGGGAGTTTCGCTTTCGTCCCGCAAACGACGAGGCGGAATCGGCTGGAACATCGGTATCGGCATCGCGCTTGCCTTCACCTACATCCTCTTCTTGAGATTCAGCCAAATGTTCGTGCACACGGGTGTCCTGCCTCCATGGATAGCGCTCTGGCTGCCGAATGTGCTCTATGCCTTCATCACGGCCTTCCTCTACAGGATAGCGCCAAAATAAAAGCCTCATCTTCCGAACAAACCAGAATAAGTCAATAACACAAGAATATGAACAAATCAATCAAATTGAGGCTCATTGTAATGAACGTCCTACAGTGGGCAGTCTGGGGAGCCTACCTCACATCTATGGGAAGCTATCTTGCTTCAGTCGGCCTTGCTACCAGAATCGGTATCTTTTATGCCATGCAGGGCATCGTGTCCATCTTCATGCCTACACTCATGGGCATCGTTGCAGACAAATGGGTACCTGCGCAGCGTCTTCTTGGCCTTTGCCACGGAGTTGCAGGTGCAGCGATGATCGGGGCTTCCTGCTATGGGATGGCTGCCGGGACAGACGTCAACTTTGCAATCCTGTTCAGCATCTATGCGGTGAGTGTCGCATTCTACATGCCTACCATCGCTCTTTCCAATTCCGTTGCATTCAGGATCCTTGAGAACAACGGCTATGACACCGTGAAGGATTTCCCACCAATCAGGGTATTCGGAACCATCGGTTTCATATGTGCCATGCTTTTCGTGAATTTCGTCAAAGGCGGCGACGGAGTTGCATTCCAGTACACCTACAACCAGTTCATGGTTTCCGGCGTCTGCGGAATTGCGATGCTTCTGTACTGTTTTACCCTGCCTTCATGTCCTTGCAGCCAGGATGCCGCAGGCAACGTGAGCCTTGCCGAGCGTTTCGGTTTCAAAGCCTTCTCGCTTTTCAAGGATAGGAACATGGCTGTATTCTTCATCTTCTCAATGCTGCTCGGGGTTGCGCTCCAGATTACAAACGGCTTTGCAAATCCATATATCACCCACTTTACCGAGGTGCCTGAATTTGCCGACACATGGGGTGCCCGCAATGCAAACGCCCTTATTTCCATTTCTCAGGTTTCAGAGACTCTGGGCATCCTGCTCATCCCTATTGCCATGAAGCTGTTCGGGATCAAGAGGGTCATGCTCATTGCAATGTTTGCATGGGTGCTGCGTTTCGGACTGTTCGGGGCAGGTGACACAGGAAGCGGCGTATGGATGCTCATCCTCTCTATGATTGTCTATGGCGTTGCCTTCGATTTCTTCAACATTTCCGGTTCCCTCTATGTCAACATGAGAACGACCGAGAAGATTCAGAACAGCGCTCAGGGTCTTTTCATGCTCATGACAAACGGTATCGGAGCAACCGTAGGTACGCTTTCTGCCCAGGCCGTGGTGAACCACTTTGTCTATAACGCAGCTGAGCCGTCATGGAGCACCGCATGGTACATCTTCGCCGGCTATGCCCTTGTTGTAGCACTGCTCTTCATCGTCCTCTTCAAAGATCCGAAGGGAAACATGACCAAAATCGCATAACTGTCAGACAGAAATAATCGAAAGGGCCGGCTGGAAAGTGATTTTCCAGCCGGCCTTAATCATTGATTTTTGCGAAGTTCTTCGACATATCTCCAAATACGTCCGAGTTCTCCGGGGATATTTATATCCTGAGGACATTTAGACCTGCACTGATTGCAACTGATGCATCGGTCAGCCTGACGTAACTTCGGAACAGCGCGGTCATAACTGATAAGATATGCCCGACGTGCTTTCCTGTATTCTTTAGTGCCGGCATCCTCATTGACATATCCTTCATTGATGCATTTGTTGTAGTGCTGGAAGATTTCCGGGATGTCTATGCCATAAGGGCAAGGCATACAGTAGTCGCAATGGGTACACCTGACAAACGGGAATTTTTTCATCAGAGATGCCACATGCTGGAGGAAGTCCTGCTCTGATTCAGTCAGCTCCACTAATGGAGAATATGTGTTCAGATTGTCCTGAAGATGTTCCATATAAGTCATTCCACTCAACACAGTCAGCACTCCCTTGCATGACCCTGCAAATCTGAATGCCCAGCTGGCATTGCTTGCTGCAGGCGCTTTTTCCTTCAGCATCTCCACGATGAAATCAGGCAGATTGGCCAGCCTGCCTCCAAGAAGCGGCTCCATGATGATGACAGGAATACTCCTTCTATCCAGTTCATTGTAAAGGTATTCCGCCTCGACATTCCTTCCCTGAGGATGCTTCCAGTCCATATAATTGAGCTGTATCTGCACAAAGTCCCAATGATACTTTTCATGAAGTGCCATAAGGGCATCAAAGCAAGCTTTATCTCCATGGAAAGAGAAACCGAGATTCCTGATACGGCCTGCCTGCCTTTCCTTCATCAGGAAATCAATCATTCCATTATCTACGAACCTCTCATTGAATTTGTCCATTCCTCCCCCACCGATCGAATGGAGAAGATAATAGTCAAGATAATCCACCTGCAGGCTCTTGAAAGAGGCATGGTACATTTCCATTGCCGCTTCCCTTGACGAATCATAGAAATTGGAGAGCTTGGTTGCTATGAAATAACCCTCGCGAGGATGCCTTGAAAGAGCCAGACCTGTAGCCCTTTCACATTCTCCCGCAAGATAAATCGGTGCGGCATCGAAATAGTTGACACCGTGTTCAATTGCATAATCAACAAGCCTGTTGACCTGTTCCTGATCGATAACCTCCTTATCATCAACCTTTGTCATCGGCCATCTCATGCAGCCGTAACCGAGAATGCTGACCTTGTCACCTGAATTGTGGTTGGTCCTGTATGTCATCTCTCCGCCCACGAGTGCAGTTCCGATGCCTGCATCCGCAGCACATCCTCCGACAAGGCTTGTGGCAGCAACTGCTGCAACCGCTGACGAACTTGTCTTGATAAATTCCCTTCTGCTGATATTCTTGTTCATAGTAATGCCGATTATAAGGTTAGGTGAACTTCATGTCCTTCTACGTGGATTGCAGAAACCGGACTCGCCGGACAAAGGTTCTCACATGCTCCGCATCCGATACATTTCTGCTCATTTACAGAAGGAATCCTAAGCGATTTCGGATTCTCAGGATCAGACAGAACCATATTGATTGCTCCTGCCGGACAGTGTTTGGCGCAGTTGCCACAGTGTACTGAATCAGTTTTCACCACGCAAAGGCTGTAGTCCACGACAGCATGACCTATTTGTACGGAAGACTTCTCCTCAGGACTGACCTCCAATATGGCACCAGCAGGGCAAACCTGCGAGCATGCCGTGCACTCCGGTCTGCAATAGCCCTTTTCATACGACATTTCAGGCTGCATGAATCTTGTCAGGTCAGACGAGGGTCTGAGAACATTGTTCGGACAAGTGCTGACGCAAAGCTGGCATGAAGTGCAATGGTCAGTGAAATGTTTGAGACTCACTGACCCCGCCGGTACAAGCGGGACAGTCCTCTGTGCAACCTTGTGAGTCCTTTCCGGAGCAAGACGCTCTTTCAGCGACTTTTCCTGTGCCTGAGCGGCAGATGCACCGAGTATTGCAGCTCCTGCGAGAAAGGCTCTTCTGCCAGTGTCTGCCGTCTTAATTTCCGCTTTCTCCTCCTTGCCGGCCTGGGGAGCATTCTGATTTTTCCCATAGCGAAGTTTGTATTGGATAGCCCCTTCGTTGCATGTGCTGATGCAGTCCATGCAGCTTACGCATCTGCTGGTATCTATCACATGATTCTGCATGTCAATGCAAGAACATTTGCACTGCTTTCCACACAGGCCACATCCACGGCATTTCGATTTGTCTATACCCGGAGCAAGCAGGCTGAATCTTGAGAAGAAGCCCAGAATCGTACCTACCGGACAAATATTGTTGCACCACGTCCTGCCACCTATCCATGCAAGGGCGAAAAGGAGTATGAACATGGATGCTGAGGCTATGAAGGCAGGAAGACTCCATATCCACACCTCTTTAGAATAGAATGCATAGCTGTCAAGCCTTTCTGCCACCCATGCCAGGAGGTTGTTGCCTAAGCCATATACTGGAGCGAACAGGTTCCGGGCAATCTTGCCATACACACTGTACGGAGCAAGAAAACCGGATATTGCAGATACTCCGAATGCCAATGTGACAAAGAAAATTACTAGCATGCCGTAACGAAGCCACTTATGCTCCTTCACATATTTGAAGCGGAAGCGGTCTTTCTTTTTCATCTTTCCACGTGTCCATGAAATGATGTCCTGCATCACTCCCAAAGGGCAGATTACAGAGCAGTACACCCTTCCAAAAACAAGGGTCAGTAGGATCAGGAGGGCAACAATCACCACATTCAGCGAGAGTGCAGCCGGTAAAAATTGAATTTTGGCCATCCAACCCAGATAAGAGTGGAGAGCTCCCGTTACATCCAGAAATAGCAATGTGATAGAGGTAAAGAACACGAAAGCCAAAGCTACTCTGATGATTCTCAAATAATTAGTTTTCTTCTGCTTCATATTTGTCAAGGGCTTTTTTCATCAACTCACGTCCAATTTCAGCTATTTCGCTGGCCTTTGCATAATCGGATATTTCACCATAGGCATCAAAAGGCATCTTGACCAGGACATCAGGTTTGTTCATGCTGATGGAATGCTCCGAATTGACATGGTTCATCAGAGAGAATGTCCTGGATAGAATGCTGTAATAATTATCACCTATATCGATGGTTTCAACTCGTCTGGCATCCGAAGAAATCTTATCGGCAAGGACCTTGAACCCCTGCTGTCCGGCAAGTCTGACCTTGTCCTTAAATGTCATATTGCCGTTCTTCCTGATTGATGCCATCACCGAACGGGTCTGTTCATCCATCTGCTTCTGATGTTCCAGCAACTCCTCTCTGGATCGTGCTTCTTCAATGAGTATACCTCTTATACCCTCGACATCCACATCATTTACATCAAAGGCAACCAGGATGTCGTGCCCGTTCCTGTCAACCCTGTTCAGTGGTATGGCATTGACTATACCACCGTCTATCAATGTCCTGTATCCGTATTTGACTGGTCTAAACAGGGAGGGGATTGATATGGATGCCCTGATGGCATCGAAAAGGTCTCCTTCGTCAAAAATGACTTCTTCTCCTGTATACAAGTCAGTCGCGATTGCCTTGAATGGGATGCGTA
This sequence comes from Bacteroidales bacterium, assembly GCA_022774085.1. GTDB lineage: Bacteria > Bacteroidota > Bacteroidia > Bacteroidales > UBA932 > Cryptobacteroides. The sequence continues at coordinate 33,209 of JALFNZ010000016.1, read as the reverse complement.
AATCCTCAATCTGAACATCAGGAACTATTTCCTTTATGGCCTCTATCACCCTGTCACCTTTTACAAGATGATTCTTGCTGATGGATAAGTCCATGAGCGTAAATACTTTCCACGCATCAAGAGTATAAAGCCAATCTTTGATCTGTGGCAATCTTCCGGCAGCGAATATGCCTCCGATCAGAGAGCCTATGGATGTTCCGGCCACAGATGTGATATTATAATCCCGGCTGAGCAGTTCCTCTATTGCTCCAATGTAAGCGAATCCTCTCGGGCCTCCGCTTGACAAAACCAATGCGACATCTTTCTTCATTGAGAATTACTATTTGCAAGGAGAGTCCGTACAAGGGGATTCTCCCTGCAAATTTAGGTAAAATACATCAAACCTCATTCAGTATCCTGACTTTTGAGGCGATTATTTCAAAGACTTGCTTCTCCACTCCTTCAGGGTTTGTGTACCTGTTCAGTCTCAAGCGTCCGCACACATATACGGGAGCTCCCTTGACAATGGAATTCAGATCCGCTATATCCTTACCGCTCCAGGCTACCACATTGTGCCAGGTGGTTTCCGAAACTCCGGAACCATCCTTATTTTTATAGAAGTATTCAGTTGCCACTGAGAAATTGGCTACTGACCTGTCCTCAAATACATTGGTGCGGACTGTACCTACATGTCCCTGCAATTCGATTCTGTTAATGTGTTCCATAAGATTCTCTCTTTAAATTGTTCTTGTCTTCCCACTTCTTATGCGCGCTCCGTAGGACAGGGGCAAAGTAATGCAAAAAATACAGAACCATCGCTCACTTTCAATCCGGGACACCCACTTATTTCTGTTTTTTACATTTTTCGGATTCTTTTGAGGCTCTATCAAACTTTTATATGTGCACGATATTGTGCCTATAAACAGTCAAAAATTTTTACCATCAAGTCCAAAAATGATTAAAAGTTATCCAAACTAATTCAAACAGAAATATTTACAACCAAAATCATAAATTAATTGCTGGCGATATTGCAAGTGTTTCAATCCTTTGAGAGATTTGTAAAGTATTTGAAAAAGGTTTCAGCTATGTACAAGAAACAGACACGCATAATCCCCAATTGTATGGAATGCGGAGACAAAATTCATTATGGCAGAGCGGATAAGAAATTCTGCAGCGAAGAATGCAAAGTCAAATATTATAATGAATTGGGTAAGGTCAGCAGGACTTACCGCAGACGTGTCCTTTCCAGCATATCAAGAAATTATGAAATTCTGGACCAGATAATCTGCTCCGGGGTTGACAATATAAGCCTTGTGGATATCATGGCTCTGGGCTTCGTCCCGGGAATCATGACTTCACATAGAAGAATCAGAGGCAGAAATGAATGTGCTTGTTTCGATATCAAATACTATATGACAGAAAGCAGGATTTATTCTATAATGAAAATCAGAAATGTTTCCTTACCTTTGCAGGACTTTTGAATATAGTAAAAATTATTATGAATAGAAAACTTCTTGTTGCAGCGGCTTCGCTTGCACTTATCACTGGTTGTAAAATGGAAAATCCTCTTTTGACTGAATCACCGCTTCCATACGGTGCCCCGCAGTTTGACAAAATCAAAAATGAACACTATCTTCCCGCATTCGAGACGGCAATTGCTCAGGCAAAGGCCGAAATTGATGCTATAGTGGCAAATACCCAGGAGCCTACTTTTGAAAACACAATAGAAGCCCTGGAGTTCTCCGGCAGGACCCTTGACAGGGTTTCATCCATCTTCTTCAACGTCATGGAAGCTGACACGGATGACGAGAAACAGCAGATAGCAGAGCAGGTGTCACCCATGCTTACTGATTATTCAACTTATGTGTCACTGAATGCTCAGCTGTTTGAGAAAGTCAAGGCAGTCTATATGAAAAAGGAGACTCTTGGCCTTGACAAGACGCAGGAAAGGCTTCTTGAACAACACTACAAGAGCTTCGTCAGAGGAGGTGCTAATCTGTCCGATGAAGACAAGGCAGTCTATGCCGAGCTTTCGAAAGAGCTGTCCATGACTACCCTACAGTTCAGCAAGAATGTGCTTGCTGCGACAAATGCCTACACTCTGAACGTTACAGACAGCACTCAACTGGAAGGACTGCCGGATTACATGAGGGTTCTCGGAAAGGAAACCGCCCGGGAGAAAGGTCTTGAAGGATGGGCTTATACGCTTGACTACCCAAGTTATGGTCCTTTCATGAAATATTGCAACAACCGTGACCTTCGCAAGCAGATGTGGATTGCATACAATTCAAAGGCTGTGGACGGTGAGAATTCCAATCTGGATATCGTGAAGAAAATCGTGGACCTGCGAATCAGGATTTCCAATATCCTTGGATATGAGACATATGCAGATTATGCACTTGAGGACCGCATGGCAAAAGACAAGAAGACTGTCAACGATTTCATTGCTGAGCTTCTCATCCCTTCAATGCCTTATGCTCTGGCCGATGTGAAGGCAGTAAAGGATTATGCTGTTAGGAACGGATTCAGCGCATCCGAGGAGTTCATGCCTTGGGACTTCTCATTCTGGTCTGAGCGTTATCAGGAAGCGGAATACTCTCTGAATGCAGAGCAGCTCAAGCCATATTTCAAGCTTGAGAACTGCATCGATGCTGTGTTCGACCTTGCCAACCGTCTTTACGGCATCACATTCGAACCTCTTGACAATGTACCTGTATATCACAAGGATGTAAAGGTATATGATGTAAAGGATGAGGATGGCAGCCATCTTGCACTCTTTTATGCTGATTTCTTCCCGAGAGCAAGCAAGAGAGGTGGTGCATGGATGACTGAATTCCGTGGCCAGAGTATCATTGACGGAGTTGAGTACAGGCCTTTCATAAGCATTGTGACAAACTTTACAAAGCCTACTGCCGAAACGCCATCGCTTATCACCCACGATGAGTTCACCACCTTCCTTCATGAGTTCGGTCACGCTCTCCATGGTATTCTTGCTCAGGGCAAATATCCTTCGATGACAGGAACGAGCGTAGCCCGTGATTTCGTAGAGCTTCCGTCACAGATTATGGAGAATTGGGGATATGAGAAAGAGTATCTGAATACTTTTGCACGGGACTATCGCACAGGTGAGCCTATCCCGGGTGAGCTTGTGGACAAAATCATTGCTGCCAAGAATTACCTTGCAGGATATGCACAGGTCAGACAACTGCATTTCGGCTATCTTGACATGGCATGGCACACCCTTACAAGCGTTCCTCAGGAAGGAACAATGGAATTCGAGAAAACAGTTCTTGCTCCTTATGCAGTCCTTCCTTCTGTTCAGGGTGCTGCCATCTCTCCTGCATTCAGCCACATCTTCTCCGGTGGATATTCAGCAGGCTACTATTCATACAAATGGGCTGAAGTCCTCGAAGCTGATGGTTTCTCACTTTTCAAAGAAAAAGGTATATTCAACAAGGAAGTCTCCACTTCATTCCGCAAGAATATCCTCGAGAAAGGCGATTCGGAAGATCCGGCAATTCTCTACCGCAACTTCCGCGGTCACAATCCGCAGCCAAAGGCTCTGATGGATAAGCTCGGACTAACAAAATAACAAAGAAGGCCTACGGATTCCGGGGGCCCCCTTAAAATGAAGAGAAGCTGACCTTTTGGGTCGGCTTCTCTTCATTTTAAGGGACATGAAAGAAAACTGTTTCAGATGTCTTCTTTTGTAAAGAATTTGTATTGGAAGAATATCAGATACAGAGCTCCGCAAGTGACACAACTGTCAGCAAAATTGAACACTGCGCCGAAGAATGTATGAATCTGATCCGACCATGGAAGTTTGTAATCAAAGAGCGGGAAGTAGAACATATCCACGACCTGACCGAACATAAATGCAAACGGAGCACCGGATGTAACGGTTTCAGGCCATATCAGGCCATAAAAATAGCAATCCACAATATTGCCTAAGGCTCCGGCAGTAATAAGAGTCAGGCCCACCAGCACACCGGTCGGTACTTCACTCCTTTTCGAGAGCTTGTTTATCCACCAGCACAGGAATCCGAACAGCACAACTCTGAACAGGGACAATATGAACTTTCCCCAAATCCCGCCAAACGCCATTCCGAAAGCGAAACCTTTGTTCAGTACAAAGTGTAACTTGAACCAGTCCCCTATCACATTGATGGTCTGGCCAAGTTGCATATTTGAAATGACCAGAACTTTGACAATCTGGTCAATTATCACGAGTACAAGGCCCAACAGCAGAAGTTTGGACGCTTTTGACAATTTCATCCGGCCTGCTATTTATTCTTGTTCATCATCTCCTTGGCCTCAACTGTGAGGGTTGCATGAGGAACAAGTCTGAGTCTTTCCTTCGGAATGAGCTTGCCTGTAACACGGCAAATGCCATAAGTCTTGTTCTCGATACGTATCAGAGCAGCCTCGAGGTTCTGGATGAACTTGTACTGTCTCTGTGCAAGAGCACCTGCTTCTTCCTTGTTCAGTGAAGCTGCACCTTCCTCCATCACTTTGAAAGTTGGTGATGTATCTTCGATATCATTGCTAGAGCCATGAGTAACGACATCACGGAGAGTCTTGTATTCTTTCTTCGCCTTATCAAGCATTTCGAGAATTATCACCTTGAACTCCTGAAGTTCCTCGTCACTGTAACGCAATTTTACGTCAGGCTCATTGATTTTCTTTTCTTCTGCCATAATACTTTAGTTTTAATGGTTATTATTTCAAGATTCTTACATCTTGATGACTTTAATGCCGATTGTGCCATCGTTCCATTCAACCTGCGGAGCATCACCAGCCTGGGAAGCAGGCTCCGATGATACTGTGAGTGCAAGAGTCTGTGATGCAATATAATTGCCGAACGATTCCAGGCAGAGGCTTATATCCTCTCCATCCGCACCATCTGCATATATGGTTACTGTTATCTTGTCTGTAACTTCGAATCCGCTGTCCTTGCGAAGATTCTGGATCCTGTTGATCAATTCACGCGCAATGCCTTCCTGGCGGAGTTCTTCGGTGATGGTCACATCCAGAGCCAGGGTCAATGTACCCTCGGTAGCAACAAGCCAGCCCGGCATGTCCTCAGATGTAATCTCGTAATCACCCTTGGAAAGAGTGACATCTCCTGAAGGAAGATGCATAACATATGCCTGGGCAGAAGCCTCACTCGCCTGAATTGCTGAAATTTCCTCCTGACCGAGCTGACCGAAGGCAGCTGCAATCTCCTTCATCTGCTTGCCATAAGCCTTGCCGAGAGTCTTGAAGTTCGGACGTATCTTTTTGGTAATCAGGCCTGCCGTATCAGAGATAAACTCTGCTTCCTTCACATTGACTTCCGACAGAATCAGTGATTTAACCTTCTCAAGCTGAGTTTTCACTTTGTCGTCAATCACAGGAATTATAATCTTCTGAAGAGGCTTGCGCACATTGATGTTCACTTTACGGCGAAGGGCAAGAACCATTGAGGAAGCCCTCTGGGCAAGTTCCATTCTTTCTTCGAGATCCTTGTCCACCACAGTGCTGTCATATTCCGGCATAGGAGAATAGTGTACTGAATCCGCACCCTCGACCAAATCAAGATAAAGTCTTTCCATAAAGAATGGAGCTATTGGTGCCGCCAGTTTGGCAACAGAGACAAGGACCTGATACAGAGTCTGATATGCAGAAAGCTTGTCCACATCCATCACTCCGCCCCAGAAACGCTTGCGGCAGAGACGGACATACCAGTTGCTCAGGTGGTCGCATACGAAATCCTGAATCAGACGGCCAGCTGAAGTAACGTCATAGTCCTCGTAAGCTGCAACTACATCTTTGACCAGGGTATTTAGCAGAGAAATGATCCACCTGTCAATCTCCGGGCGCTCAGACACCGGTACTTCCTCAGTTGCAGGGTTAAAGCCATCCACGTTCGCGTAAAGCGCGAAGAATGAATATGTATTGTAAAGTGTGCCGAAGAATTTCCTGCGTACTTCATCCACACCGGCCTGGTCGAAACGGAGGTTGTCCCATGGCTGGGAGTTGGTGAGCATGTACCATCTGAGTGCATCCGGGCCATAATTGTCAAGAGCCTTGAAAGGATCCACGGCATTGCCCAGGCGCTTGCTCATCTTGTTTCCATCCTTGTCAAGGACCAATCCATTGGAAATCACACGTTTGAAAGCGCATTTGTCACTTACCATGGTGTTGATTGCATGCAGGGTATAGAACCAGCCGCGAGTCTGGTCAACGCCTTCAGCGATGAAGTCGGCTGTGCATCCGAAGCGCTCGCTTGTCAAGTTGCGGAGGCCTTCCTGAGCATAAGGCATGGCACCGGAGTCGAACCAAACATCAATGAGGTCAGTCTCACGAGTCATCTTCTTTCCGCTGTCGGAAACGAGGAAGATATTGTCAACATAAGGCCTGTGGAGGTCAATCTTGTCGTAATTTTCCTTGGACATGTCCTCAGGATCGAATCCCCAATCCCTGAATGGGTTGGAAGTCATGAATCCAGCCTCGACAGCCTTGTCAACCTCGGCATAGAGTTCCTTTACAGAACCTATGCATTTGATTTCCTTTCCGTCCTCGCTCATCCACACAGGCAGAGGTGTTCCCCAGTAACGGCTTCTGGAAAGGTTCCAGTCCTGAATGTTCTCAAGCCATTTTCCAAAACGGCCTGTTCCTGTAGATTCAGGTTTCCACTGGATAGTATCGTTGAGTTCCATCATTCTCTCGCGCACGGCAGTCGTCCTGATGAACCATGAGTTGAGAGGGTAGTAGAGCACAGGCTTGTCTGTCCTCCAGCAGTGAGGATATGTATGGGTATGTTTTTCTATTTTGAAAGCTTTGCCCTGCTGCTTGAGCATCACGCAAATATCAACGTCAAGAGTAGGAGCGTCCGGAGCAAGGGAAGAATCGTAGGCATTTTTCACATATCTTCCAGCCCACTCCACATAAGACTCTGACACATTGGCCTTTACATAGTCAGGATCCATATCCTCAACGCGGAAGAACCTTCCCTGACGGTCCACCTGGGCACATCTGTCGCCATTGCGGTCGAGCACCATCAGCGCAGGCACACCGGCAGCCTTTGCAACCTTGTTGTCATCCGCTCCGAAGGTAGGTGCGATATGTACGATACCGGTTCCATCCTCGACTGTTACATAGTCACCGGGGATTACACGGAAAGCCCCCTCTCCGGGATTGAACCAAGGAATGAGCTGATGGTATGATATTCCGACAAGCTCAGAGCCTTTGAATTTGCCTTCGAGCACTCTGTAAGGAACGAGTTTGTCTCCCGGTTTGTAGTCTGAAAATGCTATGTCCTTAGCCTTAGGATTGAAAAGTGAAGACAGCAATGCTTCTGCAACCACATAGATGCATGGGTCACCGGTGTACGGATTGAATGACTCAACCCTCACATAGTCGATGTTCGGGCCCACGCAAAGTGCTGTATTTGAAGGGAGTGTCCATGGAGTTGTAGTCCATGCAAGGAAGAATACAGGAAGAGTCTGACATCCGTAGAGAATCTGCGATTTCTCATCCTTGATTACTTCAAACTGAACAGTTGCAGTCGTATCCTTGACATCCCTGTAGCAGCCCGGCTGGTTGAGCTCATGCGTGCTCAAGCCTGTTCCGGCAGCAGGTGAATATGGTTGGATGGAATATCCTTTGTAGAGCAGCCCCTTGTCGTAAATCTTCTTTAGAAGGTACCAAAGGGTCTCGATATACCTATTGTCATAGGTGATGTAAGGGTCGTTCATATCCACCCAGTAGCCAATCCTTTCAGTAAGGTTCACCCACTCCGCTGTATATTTCATCACTTCCTTGCGGCAAGCCTGGTTGTATTCCACGACGCTGATCTTGCTTCCGATATCTTCCTTTGTGATGCCGAGCATTTTCTCCACTCCGAGCTCTACAGGGAGTCCGTGAGTATCCCAGCCTGCCCTTCTGTTGACCTTATATCCGCTCTGGGTCTTGTAACGGCAGATGGAGTCCTTTATCGAACGTGCCATGACATGGTGAATGCCCGGCATACCGTTGGCTGAAGGCGGTCCCTCGAAGAAAACGAATTCTGGTGCCCCCTCCCTCAGTTCAAGAGACTTCTCGAATGCATGATTCTTTTTCCATCTGTCCAGGACCTCGTTGCCGATGCGGACCAGGTCCAGTCCTTTATATTCTTTAAATGCCATATATATTTATTGTTTTTTTCTTACTTTTGTGCGCTGAAATCCTTACGGATTTTTTCAAACTGCAAATATAATTATTTTAAGAAAATATATGAATATACTGGACGCCATTATTCTGATATGTTTCATACCTGCAATTATCCAGGGATTCAGAAAAGGTTTCATTGCTCAGGTAATCGCCATCGTTGCAATAATAGCCGGAATTTGGATGTCATTCAAATTCTCCAAACTTGTTGCAGGATGGATCGGACAGTATATCGAAGCATCGGGACAGGTTCTCCAGATAGTTGCATTTGCACTTATCCTCGTGTTGGTGATACTGGCTCTCGGGGCTTTGGCAAAACTGCTTGAAGCGACGGTTAAAATAGTGATGCTGGGCTGGCTGAACAAGTTGCTGGGAGTCATTTTCTCCCTTTTGAAATGCATTCTGATTGTAGGACTGGTCATTCTGGCGTTCAACTCGGTCAATGCACAATTCCACCTTGTCAAGGAGGAAACCCTGCTAGAATCCAGGCTTTATCACCCGATAAAAAACACTGCTAATTCGGTATTCCCTTATCTGAAAGAGCTTGTGGGCAATACCAAATGACCGGACCAATCATTTGAAACAACCTCTTATGGAAAGAATCATACTCATAGAAACATCCACATCTCTCTGTTCATGCGCGATAGCAGAGAATGGAGAAATCGTCTCATACAGAGAAAGTTCCGAACCAAAGGCACATGCATCCCTCACGGCCGTTTTCATCCAGGATATGCTTAAGGAGATGGAGATTGGCATATCTGACTGCGATGCCGTATGTGTAAGCATGGGACCCGGTTCATACACAGGTCTTCGTGTGGGAGTATCCACGGCCAAGGGTCTATGTTTCGGTTCACATAAACCGCTGCTTGCCGCCGGAACCCTCGACACCCTGGTTGCAAAAGTGGATAATCCAACGGATTACAGTTATATCGTTCCGATGGTGGATGCTCGCAGGATGGAGGTATATACGGCTGTATTCCTTCCCGACGGCACCCCTCTGACGGAAGTCTCCCCTGCGATAATCGACGGAAACAGCTTCAGCGAATATCTTTCCCGGGGAAAGGTTCTTTTCATCGGAGACGGAGCCCGGAAGTGCGAAGGGACCATTGTCTCTCCAAATGCATCATTCATACAGTGTTGTCCAGATGCCAAAGCGATGCTCGCTCCGGCGCTGAAAGAGTTCCGGGAAGGCAGATTCCGGGACGTTGCCTATTTCGAGCCATTTTATCTGAAGGAATTCGTTGCGACTGTAAGCAAAAAGAAACTGTTCTGAAGAATCAGAACAGTTTCTTTTTGAAATATGTTGAGTAGTCTTTATTTCAAAAGACCCTCGAGCAATTTCCTGAGGGATTTTGCATCCACGACCTTGCCGTCCACCAAAGCTCCGTTGCTGATTATGTAGGTTGCAGGAAGTGCCGGGATATTATACAAAGTCACATAAGGAGAAGCGCTGCCACGAGCATCACTTACACTTATCCAAGGCATGTTCTGCTCTTTGACCACACGAGCCCACATGGTCTTGTCCGTATCAAGCGACACCTGATAAATCTCGAAACCACGTCCATGGAACTCTTCATATACAGGCTTGAGGACATCCTGATTGAACATTTTCTGAGAAGCCTCTGCCGCACTCCAGAACTGCACCATCACGACCTTCGACTCAAGGCTGCTCAATGCCACCTTTCGGGCATTGATATCAGGTAGGCTGATGTCAGGGAAACCGATTTCAGTTGCATTTCTCAGGCGCATCTCGAAATCCATGAAATTGTTGCGGCTCTTTGCTTCGCCAAGCAATGCCTTTACATATTTTGACTCAGGATATACGGTCATGAGCGAGTCACAGGCATTCGAGAAATGAATTGCATCGGTGCTCTGCCCGAAGACTGGAAGGTTGTCGCCAAGTCTCTGGTAGAATACAGGAATAATTGTAAGAGAGTGGCTGTTCTCCATGACATACCTCACGCGGTCGCGGTAATATGAAACATATTCCTGTCCCATCCTGCGTTTGATTTCCTGCGCTTCGGAAGAATTCGGTTCTGCAGCCTGGAGTGCATCGGACAGTGCCTGCATGCGGCGGAGTGCCTCATTATATGATTTCTCCACCTGGGCTAGTTTTGCAGATTCTTCAGAGCCGGATACCGTCCAATTTCCCAATGTATCAGCTTCCACGCTGACCCTGTCTCCTCTTTCAAGAAGCAGGGATGCAATCTTTTTGTCCGAATGGAAAAGATATACGAATTCAGGCTGGCCTTTTTCAATATCCAACTTGAATGAAAACTTACCGTCTGCTCCGGTGCGTACGGTGTCAATCGTTTCCATTATATTGACATCAAGCACTTTGACTATCACCTCAGATGAGGGTGCCTGAGCCAGTATTCCGTCAATTGCAGCCTTGTTGCCACATGAAGCACAAACAAGCGCTGCGGCCAGCATAGCCGGCAATATTCTAACAAATCTTGACATATTCTTTATTTATGGATTCTGCAATTGCGGCAAACTCCTCCGGCTTCAAAACCAGTTTCTCCTTCCTGAAGTCCATATCTGCCTCTGAATTGAGTGGTACAAGGTGGATATGGGTGTGAGGGACTTCCATTCCAAGCACGGCGACTCCCACCCTCTTGCATGGAACTGCAACTTTCAGAGCAGCTGCCACCTTGCGGGCAAAATCCCACAGTCCTTCATAAGTAGAGTCATCCAGGTTGAAAATATAATCATCCTCCACATTCTTTGGAATCACAAGTGTGTGTCCCTTAGCAAGAGGGTTGATGTCCAGGAAGGCATAGAAATCATCGTTCTCCGCCACCTTGTATGAAGGAATCTCCCCCTTGGCTATTTTAGTAAAGATTGTTGCCATAATGCACTTAGAATTACAGAGTTATCTCAAGAATCTCGAACTTTATGACGCCTGCAGGTACTTTTGCCTCAACGATTTCTCCCGCAGAGTGGCCCATAAGAGCCTGTCCGATAGGAGTCTTGACAGCAAGCTTTCCAGCTTTGAAATCAGCTTCGCTTTCTCCAACGAGAGTAAAGTTCATAATCTGGCCGTTGGCAAGGTTCTTAACCTTCACCTTGTTAAGCATCTGCACCTTGTCCGTGCCAATCTGCTTCTCATCAATCACCCTTGCATTGGCTACAAGATTCTGCAATTTGGCAATATTGAGCTCAAGAAGGCCCTGAGCTTCCCTTGCAGCTTCATATTCTGCATTTTCCGACAAATCTCCCTTGTCCCTTGCCTCGGCGATCTGTGCGGAAATCACCGGCCTCTGCGCGATGGCATCCGCCAGCTCCTTCTTCAATTTTTCCAGACCATCCTGGGTCATGTAGTGAATTTCCATATTAATATTTCATCAAAAACAACATAATAAATAAGGAGTCCTGTTTGTTTACAACAGAACCCTTCGACTGATTGCAAATATACAAATTATTTTTGGAAAAAGCTATCCTGTCAGGACATTCTTCCGATGATGTCAAAACAAACCTCGCGGTCCTTTGCCAATTGTACTGACAAGGAACCCAAACCATCGAATTTTTCCTCATCCCTTATCTTGGAGATGAAAGAAAGTTCCAGGCCCAGGCCGTATATAGCCTCATCAAACTCAAAAATATTGGTTTCTATAGTGCGCGTGCGTCCATCTCCCAAAGTCGGGCGGCAACCAATGTTGCACATTCCCATATAATCCTTTCCAAGAGCATGCACGCCTACCAGATAGACTCCATTTCCCGGAAGCAGTTTCAGCGGTTCGTAGAGCTGCAGGTTTGCAGTCGGGAAACCGATGGTCCGGCCAACCCTGTTGCCTTCAACGACCACCCCTTTGATGGTGTAACGGTAGCCAAGCATCTGTTCAGCACTGTGGATGTCCCCACGGCTGATGCACTCGCGAATTTTTGTGGAACTTACAGCACATTCTCCCTGGAATGGCACAATTCCCGTCCTGATAACCTCTATGGACAGGCTTTCCGCCACTTTTGCAACTGTGCTGCTGTCAAGGGAATCAGCTCCCATTCTGTTGTCATATCCCAACAGAATGGCAGTTGCTCCATATCGCCCGCGTACGATGTCGCGAAGATATTCCTCAGTAGTCATCCGGCTGAATTCCCTGGTGAACTGAAGTACCTCCACATAATCCACCCCGAGCGAATGAAGGATAGCCTTCTTTTCATCCAAGGTGGTAAGCAGTCGCAAGGAGCGGGCTTCCTGCTGCAATACATTGCGGGGATGTGGCCAGAATGTTATGACCATGCTCTTATCCCCGCGTACTGCAGCAGCCTTGACAAGCTGCTCTATAACCAAACGGTGTCCGATGTGGACACCGTCGAAAAAACCGGTTGCTACAACCATCTTACAAGTTCGATGTCCTGTCTGTGCGGAAGTTTGCTGTTCTTTGCATAAATCCTGCCGGCAACCTGATAGAGTCCTGAACGGTCAGGGTTGAGAGTTGCCACATACTTGGCCTGACCATCCTGTGAGTATGCCGGTGTAAAGTCATATCTCTCCTGGATGTGGAACTTGCCCTTGTTGTCAACTGTAGCGAAGAGGACTTCAACTCCGATTTCCTCAGGATTGAGGTTACCGATATTGAGGACAACCTCTGCATGGAAATCGTTGCCGATTGCCACATTGTCGCTGTTACTGTCCGGCATCTTCGCAGAAACCACTTCAACATTACCCCACTCACGGCGAAGTTTCTTCTTCCACGCTGCAATCTCACGTGCCTCGGCAAAGTCGTTTGCAATAATGTGCTCATACCTCTGGGACTGTGGATCATAGTACTGGTTGATGTAGTCAGTGAGCATACGGTTGGTAGTGAAGTTGCATGCTACCATTGCCACTGTGTTCTTGATATACTCGATCCAGTCTGTTGAGCGTCCGGTTGAAAGGCTCTTGTTGTAGAATGTAGGAGCTATTTCATTTTCGATGATGTTGTAGATTGTTGCAGCATCGAGTTCGTCCTGATAGTTCTGGTCGTCGTAAGTGCGCTCCATAGGAAGTGCCCAGCCGGCTCCTTTCTTGTAGCCTTCAACCCACCATCCGTCAAGGACGGAGAAGTGCATTACGCCATTCATGGCAGCTTTCTCTCCGGATGTACCAGATGCCTCAAGAGGACGTGTCGGGTTGTTCATCCAAACGTCAACTCCCTGTACGAGATATTTGGCAACAGTGATGTCGTAGTTAGGTACGAAGACAATCTTACCGATGAATCTTTCCTGTTTTGAGATATCGACGATCATCTTGATAAGATCCTGACCTGCCTTGTCTGCAGGGTGAGCCTTTCCTGCAAATAGGAACTGTACAGGCTGTTTAGGGTCATTTACAATCTGGTCGAGTCTGTCGAGGTCACGGAAAAGAAGGTGTGCCCTCTTATAGGTTGCAAAACGTCTTGCAAATCCGATTGTGAGGACATCGTCACGAAGGGTCTCCTTGATGCGGACAACCTGACGAGGTGAGTAGTGATTTGATGCAGAAGGATCTGAAAGTCTGCGTTTTACCTCCTCGATAAGTTTCTTGCGGAGTGAAGTGCGGATGTTCCATACCTCCTCATCGGAAACTTTGTAGATACCGTCAAAGCAAGACTTGTCATAGTGGTGGGTCTTGAATTCTTCACCGAATACCCTTGCATGAACTTCTTTCCACTCCGGTGCCGTCCATGTAGGATAGTGCACACCGTTGGTCACATAGCTTACGTGAAGCTCCTCAGGGAGGTAGCCTGGCCACATGTGACCGAGGATGTCGCGGCTGACTTCACCGTGAAGCCATGAAACGCCGTTCACTTCCTGTGAAATGTTGGCTGCGAGGATACTCATTGAGAATTTCTCATGAACATCTGCACCATTGTCCTTTCCTAGTCCCATCATTGTCTCCCAGTCGATTTTCAGACGCTGCGGATAATGGCCGATGTATTTGCGGAGAAGTCCTTCGTCAAATGCATCGTGTCCTGCAGGAACCGGAGTGTGGGTTGTGAAGAGAGATGATGACCTTACGACCTCAAGTGCCTCCTGGAACTCAAGATTCTGATCCTGAATGAGTTCGCGAAGTCTTTCAAGTCCGATGAATGCTGCATGGCCCTCATTGCAGTGATATACCTGAGGATTGAAACCGAGTTTGCGGAGTGCACGGATACCGCCGACACCAAGGAGGAGTTCCTGTTTGAGACGGTTCTCCCAGTCACCACCGTAGAGGTTGTATGTGATTGACCTGTCCTCAGGAAGGTTCTCAGGGAAGTCTGTATCAAGAAGATAGAGTTCGGTTCTACCGACGTCGACCCTCCATACCCTTGCATTGAGGGTTCGTCCCGGGAATGCCACGCTGATGGTGATCCAGTTGCCGTTCTCGTCGCGTACAGGACTTGCAGGAATCTTCATGAAATCCTGAGCTACGTCCTCAGCAACCTGCTCACCCTGAGCGGTAAGCTTCTGATTGAAATATCCATATCTGTAGAGGAGACCGACAGCCACGAGATTGGTGTTCATGTCGGAAGTTTCCTTGATGTAGTCACCGGCAAGGATACCGAGACCACCAGAATAAATCTTGAGTGATGTATCAAGGCCGTACTCCATGCAGAAATATGCTACTGAAGGAGTGGTTCTCTGTGCCTTGAGGGCCATATACTCGTTGAACTCATCGGTAACAGCCTTGAGATCTGCAAGGAACTTGGTGTCCTTCTCCAGTTTCTGATATCTCTTGAGGCTTACTCTGTCGAGCATTGCAATAGGGTTCTGGCCTGATGCCTCCCATGCCTGCGGATCAATTGATTTGAAAAGATTCTTGGCTGATTCGTTCCAGCACCACCAAAGGTTCTTTGAAAGAGTTTCCAGATCTTTAAGACGCTCTGGAAGATGGCGTGATACGAATACGCTGTTCCAGGTTGGTTGGTTTACTTCAAATTTTCTGTACTGCATAATATGTTTTTCATTTCTCGCGTTCGGATATTTTCCGTTGAGCGAAATAATTTTCTCTAATGATTTGGAATATGCTTCCTTGTAATAAATGATATTGTTTTCCCAAAGGGCGATTTCAGAGACTTCTCTGGCATTCTCCATATAAGCTGCCCTTCCGGTTTTGTCGAGCTGAGCCATTTCAATCACACGCTGTGCCACTCCATCTACAACTTCAAAATAATTGGAGTCTGTTCTGTCGAGGACTGTGATGCCCGGATGCTCACCTTTGTAGTGCGAGCGTACCCACATTCCGAAGCCTGCAAGGCTTGTCGTGAGGGTAGGCACCCTGAAAGCAAGGCTTTCAAGAGGAGTGTATCCCCATGGCTCGTAATAAGAAGGGAACAGAGTCAGGTCCATGCCGGCAAGGAGTTCATAATACGACATATTGAAAATGCCGTCATTCCCATTCAGGTATGAAGGAATGAAATAAACTTTAACCTTGTCACCGAGCGCATTGTTGAAATGCAACTCGTTCAGGCGCCTGTTCACAGAGTCATATTCTCCGTTCATCAAATAGTGGGAAGTCCTTGTCACATAGTTTGAAGGATTGCCGGCAAGCTTGGCTAAAAGCTGCTTGTCCGGACCATTGTGACCGGCAGGCACCATGATGAATGCATGAACGCATTTACCTTTGAAATCTGTTTTGTTGATTTTGTCAAGGGCGTCAACGAAAACATCGATGCCTTTATTCTTCCATTCATATCTTCCTCCGATGCCTACAAGCAGGGCATTGTCCGGTACTTCTTCACCGCACATTGCTGAGGCAACCATGAGGAGTTTCTTTCTTGAAGTTCCACGCATGCAATCGAACTGCTCATCGGTATCAGGTGTGAAACTTGGTTCGAAGCCGTTCGGGGTAACCACATCGACCGGCCTTGAAAGGAACTGTTCACATTCCCTGGCAGTAATTTCGCTTACAGTCGTGAAAATGTCACAGTACTGTGCAGATTTTTTCTCCAATGAATGTCTGGCGATGACGTTGAAACGTTTTGCCATCTCATCTGCATCATAGTGCTGCATATTGTCATACAAAGGCAGGTTGTTGCCTGCAATGCAACGTCCGATGACGGTTGCATGAGTAGTAAATACCGTTGCTACAGGTACATCCGTTGATTTGAGATAGAGCAGACCTGCTCCGGTCATCCACTCATGGAATTGAGCAACGACCTTGTCGGAAGATTCAAGATTGAATCTGTAGAAGCTCTCAATCACACGACCTGCCGCATATCCGAACAATGCGGACTCACGATAATCCCAGTTTCCTGTCAGGGAATCTACACCGAAGTTTTTCCAGAACTCAGTCAGAATTGCATTCTGTTCTGTCAGGAATTGTTTGAAATCCACCAGGATAGCTGTAGGCTTGCCTGGTACATTCCACCTTCCGACACGGACGCGGAGGCCTTCCGAAGCCGCCTGCAGACGCCATGATCTGTAAAGAAGCGGATCCTCAATAAAGTCGGGATTGCTTTCCGTGTTCATCCATACATCCGGACCCACCATGATGTGATTCCTTTTGAATTCACTGCTGAGGTAGAGGGATTTTGTCGCAATCACGGTATATATACCTCCGACTTTGTTGCAGACTTCCCAACTTACCTCAAACAAGTAGTCCGGTTTGATAAGTTCTTTAGCCATTATTGTTTAAATATTTAACTTAATTTACCCCGGCCGGGGCTTGAAACAGCTCCGTCCGGGGAATTTTTCGTATTACTTTCCACACATGTGCGGAAGAGGGAGTCACTTACTTGCTCTTCTTGGCAGTAGTTTTTGTCGCTGCTTTCTTTGCCGGAGCTTTCTTTGCCGGTTTTTCTTCTGCTGTCTTGGCTGCGGCCTTCTTTACTGTTGTCTTCTTGGCTGCAGTTTTCTTTGCAGGAGCTGCCTTCTTCACTGGTTCACTCTTGACTGGTTCCTCTTTTGCGGCTGCAAAGTTAACATCAGAAATTGAAATTGCATCATCAACTCGCAAAATAAAATCACTCAAAACGTTCATATAGTTGATAAACGCCTCATATGGAGTATCATACGGGTTGAAATATTTATGCACGGCACCGTCTGAGAAGAACTTTGTACACATATAATAGAAGTGGTCGCTCTCCTGAAGATGTCCGAAATCTGACCAAAGTGCCTCGTCATTGAGGATACCGAGTTTCTCAGTCTGCTGATAAAGTTTGGTAAATGCCTCATTCTGAAGTTCATTTCCGAGCCATGCAGTGACATCACGTTCCTCATCTGCCCATGAAATAGGATCCGGAACGTCAAGTTCGGCTACAGGTCTGTGTTTCTTCGAAGCCTGGCTTGGAGTGACAAACTCGAACTCTCCGTCAGCTATTACAGTTGCAGGGAGATATTTCATAAAATCAAAGATACCGCTCTGTGCTTTCTGGTGTTCGCCGAATGTCTCGTAGTCCATGAAGAGGTTCACAATCTCGTCATTCTGAGCTGAAGCCTTGATCCATGATACATATTTGTCACATGTAAGCGGATAATCCTGCCATCCCTTGTCCGAGAAGCGGAATGCTATGTCGTCGCTGAGTGAAGAGTTCTTCAAAAGGAGCTTGAGGCCTGAAGCCTGAGCGCAGTTGTAGATGAAGTTAGGGCTCTTCCATCCCAGGACGTGCTTTGCACCCTCTGTCAGCATGGTCTTGAATCCCATATCATATACCATTTCTCCGATAGCATCAGAGTAGATGAGCTCTGTATTACGGAAAGCGGTTGGAGTTACTCCGAAATAATGCTCAATGGCAGCTTTGTGCTTGAGTACCTGATGTTTGAACTCTGCCTCAGAAGCAAGGGAAGCAAGTGAATGGTAGTATGTCTCTGAAAGGAACTCCACACAACCTGTGGCAGCGAGCTTGCGGAAGCTTTCGATTACCTCAGGTGCATACCTGTCGAACTGCTCAAGGACTGTTCCTGAGATTGAAAATGCTACCTTGAACTGACCTTTGTTCTCATTGATGAGGTCGAGAAGGAGGGCATTCATCGGAAGATAGCATTTCTGAGCTACCCTGCGGAGGATGGTCCTGTTGGCAAAGTCATCATAATAGTGTGAATCCTTTCCTATGTCAAAAAATCTGTATAATCTCAATCTGGCTGGCTGGTGAACCTGAAAATACAGACACAAACTCTTTTTCATATCGTTTAATGTTTATTATTGTCAATAACTTCCTGATAAATACCTTTGATTTTTGCTGCAACATCATTCCACTTGATGCTGTTCACCTCGTCATATCCCCTGGTTGAAGCCAGATGCGAGATAGCCGGGTAGTTCAACAGACCGTAAATTGCATCTGCCATTGCATCCACATCCCAGAAATCAACCTTCAGCGCATATTTGAGAATCTCGGCGCATCCGGACTGTTTGGAGATGATGGAAGGTACATTGGTCTGCATAGCCTCCAGAGGAGAAATACCGAATGGCTCTGAAATAGAAGGCATTACATACACATCGGACAAAGCGAACATCTTGTGTACCTCCATTCCGCGGAGGAATCCGGTGAAATGGAATCTGTCGGAAATGCCCAGACGTGCGACATGACGGATACATCTGTTAAGCATATCACCGCTGCCGGCCATGACAAAACGCACATCTTTGCATCTCTTGAGAACCTTTGCAGCAGCCTCGATGAAATATTCCGGACCTTTCTGGTAGGTTACACGTCCAAGGAAAGTAACGACTTTCTCCTTGACATTCCTTTCAACCTCCAATTTCTCCCTGCCGCTGAAATCCACGGCATTGTGGACAGCCACAACTTTGTCAGGACTGATTCCATAGCGGTTGATGCAGATATTCCTGGTAAGTTCACTGACGGCCATTACCTTATCGGCAGCCATCATTCCCTTTGTTTCGATATCGACAACTCTTGTGTCCACCTGATCGTCACTTGCACGGTCATAAGAAGTTGCATGCATGTGGACGACCAAAGGCTTGCCGGTAAGCTGTTTCGCAGCCACACCTGCAAGGTAAGTCAGCCAGTCATGGGCATGGATGACATCGAATTCATCCTTATGCTGAAGGGCGATGGTAGCACCCACCATTGCATAGCGGGCAACCTCCTCCATCAGGTTTGCTCCATACTTGCCTGAAAATTTGTATTTCTGTCCGTACTGTACACGGAAACCTTTCACCTGACGTTTCCTCTCCTCCTCTACCATCTTGGTAAAGTCCTGAGGATCAACGTATGGCACCATGTTGGTACCGATGTGCACGAACTGTACTTTTCCGAGAAACTCGTCAACCGTAGCTGATACGGTATCCACTGCAACATCACTTGCGTTGATAATCTTCACTGCAGACTGGTCTTCATCGCCTGAAGCTGAAGGCATTACGAAGATGACATCGACATTGTTATAGGCAAGACCCTTGGTCATGCCATAGCAGGCTGTTCCCAGACCTCCAGCAATATGAGGAGGGAACTCCCATCCGAACATCAGAACTTTCATTTCTTCACCTCCTTATATTGGTTCATGATATAATCTATCCTAAGCAGGGCCGATGTGCTGCATGCGCAGGAAATGGCTCCATGTGGCTCATGAGGCGGATCTCCGTCATAGAGCTCGGAGAAGAGTCCGACGCCATGCTTGTTGATATCCTGATAGAATCCCTCAACAAGGTATTCAGCCCTCTTGTAGAAAGTGCTTCCCATCATCTTGAACAGAAGGTCGATGTATGGAGCAAGGAGCATAGGGAAGGCACAACCCTGATGGTAAGCAAGGTCACGATCTATCTGAGAGCCTTCGTAAACACCCCTGTATGCTTCATTCCTTGGAGAAAGAGTACGGATTCCTCTCTTGGTAAGAAGCTCTGTCTTGATGGTTGCAACGATATCTGACTTAAGTTCCTCGTCAATCGGACAATAGTCCAGACATGCCGCGAAGAGCTGGTTAGGACGGACTGCCGGATCAACCGGACCGTTACCAACGTAATCTGCGAGATATCCCCATTCCTGTTTCCAGAATGTCGGCTGGAAGTTTTCTTTCACCAGATCGCGGATCGGAGTCCATTTTGCCACAAACGCGCTGCCTGCAGGACCATATTCAGTCTCCATGTCGATTGCAAAGCAAAGTGCGTTGTACCAGAATGCGTTTGTTTCAACCTGATAGCCAGCCCTTTCAGTTACAGGACGGCCATGAACATAGGCATTCATCCACGAAAGAGCCACTCCATCCTTCTGAGCCCAGAGCAATCCGTTAGGATGCATGGTTACTTCTTTTCTGCAACCAGGGGCATAGCTTTCGATAATGCCCTTGAATGTCTCGCCATATTTCTTCCACACATGCTTCTCATCAGCTCCGAAATGGATGTACTGCTGGATTGTATCGGTAAGTCTGAGCGGGCTCTCTACCTGAGTGGTACGTCTGAACAGACGCTCCTGCTCATCGGCGATGAGATTGTCGAGGATTTTCTCAAATTCGGCCTTGTCTCCATTTGCATATAGGGTAAGACCAGGAAGGGCGATGATAGTCTCTCTGAGAAGACCTGTCTCAAGCCATGAGAAGCCTGCATTGATGCGCTCTTTTCCGTCAACCACGCTCTTGAGCAGGTCAGCATTGCGGACAAGCAGGTCATGGTATGAATACACATCTTTTCTCTTCTTGAGATAGTCTGTGAATTTTCTCTTGAGAGTCTTGCTGCTGACTTCATTGACTGAAGCCGAGAAAACTACGGATTCGCCAGGTTTGAGCTCGGTGGCAAAATAACCCGGAACGAAAAGGTCTTCCCTGCAGTCGAAACCGCGGCGATACTCATCGGAATAAGTGATACCGTTATACCAATAAGGCTGAGATTTGAAACTTGCCTTGCCTGAAATCTGGAGATTCAAGTCTAGGAATCCGTCATAAAGGCGGAAAGAAACGCCTGAATCAACATCCTCGTAGCCGGTATATGCCTTCGGATTCTGGCTGGTAAGACTATGGACGCTTCTGAAAGCCAGGAAAGGTTTCAGTGTAAGCGACACTTTTGAAGGAGCCTCAAGAAGCTCATACTTGATAAGCAGCTGGTCATTGTCCGGAGCCATCATGATGGTCTTGGTGAAAATGATTCCACCTACCTTGTACGTCACCATAGGAACCGGGAAGGCATCGAAGTCAATGATATACTTATGTCCTCTTGGCTCATAAGTATCTCCATAGCAATGTATGCCAAGGTTAAACTGTTTACCTCCCATGACCAGACTCTCGTCCAAAGAAGAAAGCAGCATATACTTTCCTCCTCCGAATTCAGTCACCGGGACGGCCAGCAGCCCGTGGTAGCGTCTTGTGTTGCAGGTCACTATGGAAGTGTTGCAGCAGGCGCCAGACTTGTTGGCCTCTATTATCTCACGTTTGAGTGAGTACTCAAGGTTTACAAGTTCGGACTTGTTGAATTTAAGAAAAGCCATACTATTTATTTTTAGGTTACAATCAATCCAATTTTTTGAGTACTATCGCAGACCTGCAAGGCAGATAAAGGTACAAGGTTGAATCATATTTCCCGTTCCCGTTCTGTGATTTCTCCTGCACAGTAAAATGAACCTCTCCATTCTTTATCCTGGAGAAGCCGTCAAATTCGTTTTCGTCCGTATCAAGAACTCCTTCATATTTGCCTGCCGGGGCTGCGAAGCCATAGTCAGTGAATGAAGCAGTAGGGTTAAAATTGAGCGCAAAGATACAGTTATTTCTTTTGAATATCAATATTTTTTTCTGTTCATCCTGTACCAGAAGCTCTGGCTTTGAGGCAAGAAGATCATTGTCCTTCTCGAGTCTGATCATCGCCTTGTCGAAATTCCTGAGATATTTGTATCTTAGATAATCCGGTTCTGCGAGTGACCACTGCCTCCTTGCATATTTGTATGACCATCCATTCCCCTCCCTCGGGAAATCAATCCATTCTGGATGGCCGAACTCATTGCCCATGAATGTAAGATATCCGTTTCCGGCAGTGGCCATGGTCACCAACCTGATCATTTTATGGAGGGCTATTCCTCTGTCAATCACAAGGGACTTGGAGTCTTTGTTCATGGAAGTGTACATCTGGGCATCCATGAGGCGGAAAGCGATGGTCTTATCTCCAACCATTGCCTGATCGTGACACTCGGCGTAGCTGATGGTCTTCTCATCCTCACGTTTATTGGTCAGCTGCCACCACATCTCTCCCATGCTCCACTGGTCGTCAGAAAGTTCCTTGATCCATTTAATCCAATTGTCAGCCACTCCCATGCTCATCCTGAAGTCAAATCCGACTCCACCGCAGTCAAACGGAGCAGCAAGTCCGGCCATTCCGCTCACATCTTCGGCAATTGTGAATGCATCCTTGTTCATTTCATGGATAAGAATATTTGCGAGTGCAAGGTATGCAACGGCATTTTCATCCACGCCGCTGTTGAAATAGTTGTCATATCCGACGAAATCTTTGCCCAGACCATGATCCCAGTAAAGCATGCTGGTCACACCGTCGAAGCGGAAACCGTCGATATGGTATTCTTCCATCCAGAATTTGCAGTTTGAAAGAAGGAAATATTTGGTTTCATCCTTGCCGTAGTCGAAACACCTTGAGCCCCAGGCAGGATGGCGGCCCTGATGACCGCTGTAGAAATAGAGGTCTTCTTTTCCGTCAAACTTGCCAAGGCCCTCAGCCTCATTGTCAACGGAGTGAGAGTGGACGATGTCCATCACAACAGCGATACCATAGCCATGTGCCTCATCCACAAGGGCTTTGAACTCCTCCGGAGTACCGAAACGGGAACTCAGTGCAAAGAAATTGGATACCTGATAGCCGAATGAACCATAATAAGGGTGCTCCTGCAGGGCCATAATCTGGATGGTATCATATCCCAAATCTGCTATCTTCGGCAGAACATCTGTACGGAATTCGTCGAAAGTGCCCACCTTCTCCTTTTCCGTAGCCATTCCGATATGACATTCATAAATGAGAGGATTCGGACGTTTTCCCGGCTTACGATGCCTCCATTTATATGGTTTTTCAGGAGCCCATACCTGAGCGCAGAACTGCTTGGTCACAGGATCCTGAACTGCCCTTGTAACATAGGCCGGAAGTCTTTCAGCGCCTCCCCCTGGCCATTCGATGAAAAGTTTGTAGAGAGTCCCATGATTCAGGAAAATGTCATCCAGGACAATCTCCCAGTTGCCGTTTCCTACTGGCTTGAGAGCATAGGCCTCCGTGCGCTTCCAGTTGTTGAAATCACCGATGAGATATATCTTGTTTGCATTGGGAGCCCACTCCCGGAAAATCCAATGTCCCTGACCATCATTGTGCATACCATAATATAAATGGTTGTTGATGGCCTTGGACAGGAGCCCGTCTGGCGCAAATTTCTCCTTGATTTTCAGTATGTTCAAATGCCTCGCATCAATGGTTGCCTTAAACGGCTTGAGCCATGGATCCGTGTCATAAATCATTTTATTTTTTTTAGCACACATATGTATATAGTTTTTCATTGTATCCCTTCAAATTCCTTGTCCAGGGCCGCAACCTTTTCCCTGGCTCCCCGCAGATAGGCACGACAGGCCTGTACCAGCTCCGCTGAACGCCGAATCATCTTTTCCATATCTTCAACGGCCGTACGGGGGTCTTCTGCCTTCTGAGCTATTGCCTCAAGTTCAGCGACGGCGGCATCATAATCAAATTTTTCTTTATTTTCCATAATCATCTTCATTTTCAAGCATTTCCCTCCCATTCTTGTCAACGGCTTCAACTCGGCAACGCACTACTCCGTCACAGAACATCACACTCATCCGATCTCCTGCAGTGACAGCACCGGAAGATTTCATGACCGCCCCGTCGGGTCCCACAGCCAGAGTGTATCCCCTGCTCAGTATTTTCCTCGGATCTGCTGATTCAATTCTGGTTTTCAGTACCTCCACACGAGACTCCATTTTAGATAATTTCGTAGAGAAAGCATTCCTTATCATGGAATTGAGTCTGATGAGCCTGTTTTCAACAATGGCCATCCTTTCATTGAAAGCGAGCCTGATGCGTGAAACATAGGATGAAAGCTGTGCGTCTTCATCCGCATAAATCGCAATCAGCTCATCTGCAAGTGCTGTTGGAGTTTTGACATAGGTGTTCGCCACCATGTCACATACGTGAAAATCCTGGTCATGGCCAACTGCAGTAAAGACCGGAATGGGAAATTGGGCTATCACGCTTGCAAGGTTGTAGTCATCATAGCATGCAAGGTCAAGTTTTGCCCCTCCTCCGCGCAAGATCAGCACAGCATCAAAGTCTTCCCCTCCGGACAAGACCTCATCCATGGCCTGAATTATGGACTCAGGGCAATCCGCCCCCTGCATCAGCGCCGGGAAAAGAACGGTGCAGAAACTGAATCCGAATTCATTTTCGCACAGGTGTTTCATAAAATCCCTGTAGCCGGCCGCATCCTCTGCTGAAACAATGGCAAGACGGTACGGCAGACGCGGTATCTCAAGGCTTTTCTGCATGTCCATAAGCCCCTCTGCCTTCAGACGGGCAATTGTTTTCAGCCTTTCCATTTCTTTCTGACCCACTGAGAACTCGGGATCGATGTCATCTATCACCAAAGTAAATCCGTAAAGAGGGCTGTATGATGCCTGGGCAAGCACAAGAACTGTCATACCCTCACTCAGAGGCTTGCCCGTAACCGACTCGAAATAAGGCGCAATGAACCTGTATTTGGAACTCCAAATCGCCGCGGAAGCCTTGGCTGTCAGGCCTTTGTCGTTGCTTTGGGAAAGCTCGAGATAGCAATGGCCGCCGGGACGGGCTTTAATTGCACTGATTTCTGCTTTGATCCATATTTTAAACGGGAAAAGGCGTTCTATCCCCTCTTTCATTTTGGTTTGGAATTCAAGAAGGTCAATATATTCCCGTTTCATATAGGTATATTAATCAGTTTATCCCGGCTTCGAGCGCCTACAAAATTAGCAAATTTTCCAACACTCCAACTAATATTTCATAAAAATATATATCTTTGCGACCGATTTTTAAGCCATCCTGATTTTTGCAAAAATGAAGATAACCGAAGCATTATTTGCTGGCAGCAGCACAAGGATATCCGAGAAACCAAAACAGAAATTTCCTGAATTCGCTTTCATCGGAAGGTCAAATGTCGGCAAGTCATCCCTTATCAACATGTTGTGCAACAACAAGAAATTAGCGATGACTTCAGCAAAGCCGGGTAAAACCCGTCTGGTAAATCATTTCCTTATCAACCGCAAGTGGTATCTTGTGGACCTCCCGGGTTATGGATACGCCAAGATGTCCGCAACGGCCAAACAGAAACTGGAGCAGGTTATACGCAATTATCTCAACCTCTCACAGGAAATGACGATGCTCTTTGTCCTTATTGATTCCAGGCATGAAATCGGCAAGATTGACATGGATTTCCTGATTGAACTGGGACAGAGCCGGATACCTTTTGCCATCATTTTCACGAAGGCGGACAAGAGTGGCAAGGAGAAGCTTGCAGCTCAGATTGAAAACAATAAGAAACAGATTCTTGAGTACTGGGAGGAACTTCCCCCTGTCTTCATAAGTTCCTCGGAGACAGGCCTGGGAAGAGAAGAAATCCTTGACTACATCGGTACGGTGCTCGAATCTGTTGAAGAAGAAAACCAACACCCTCAGATATAATGCATAACGAACACAAAATCAAGCTTTTCTCGTGCAGAGCCTCCAAGGATTTCGCACTGAAGGTAGCCAAGGCTATGAATATCGAGCTTGGCGCATCTGATGTATTGACTTTCAGTGACGGTGAGTTCCAGCCTTCTTTCAACGAAAGCGTCAGAGGAGCCACCGTTTTCATCGTGCAGTCCACTTTCCCACCTGTTGAGAATCTGTTTGAACTGCTTCTTATGATTGATGCAGCCAAAAGAGCATCTGCACACAAAGTCATTGCAGTAATGCCGTATTTCGGATGGGCCAGACAGGACCGCAAAGACAAACCGAGAGTTTCAATCGGTGCAAAACTCGTTGCAAACGTGCTCCACGCAGCCGGATGCGACAGAGTCATGACTTGTGACCTCCATGCTGACCAGATTCAGGGATTCTTTGATTTCCCTGTGGACCATATCTACGCCAGCTCGGTCTTCCTTCCATACCTGAAGAATCTCAATATCGACAATCTTGCCATAGCCGCACCTGACATGGGAGGTGCAAAAAGGGCAAATGCTTATGCGAGATACCTCCAGTGCCCTGTCATCATTTGCCACAAGTCACGTGAAAGGGCCAATGTCGTGGGCTCGATCACAGCAATCGGCGAGGTGGAAGGAAAGAATGTAATCATCGTGGATGATATGATAGACACTGCCGGCACCCTCACAAAGGCTGCAAACGTTCTCAAGGAAATGGGCGCACTGAGCGTAAGGGCATGTGCCACCCATCCTGTGTTCTCAGGCCCTGCCTACGAAAGAATTGCAGAGTCAGCTCTGGAAGAGGTCATCGTTTCGGATACCATTCCGCTCAGCAACGACCCTGCAAAGGATAAGAGCAAGATCACCGTACTCTCAATGACTGAAACTTTTGCTGACATCATTGAGAAGGTTTACAATTACGAACCTATCAGTTCAAGCTTCATCAACTGATGGAAATATTCATTGCATCCATCATACTTGTTGCATTGTGTGTGTTCGGCATGTGCTTCAATATAATCTTCCGCAAGGACGGAAAGTTTCCCGAGACTGAAATCGAGAACAATATCGAAATGAGGAAGAGGGGTATAAAATGTGCCAAGGAAGAGGAGATGAAACTCTGGGGAAAGAAGAAGCAGGCTCCTGATTGCAGTACTTCCGGTTGCGGAGACTGCCATGCCTGCCGCTGAACCCATGGGCAAAAAGCCGCCGTGAGGCGGTATGTATAACCGCCATTTGGCGATTTAAGTGATTTATTATGAGTCTTTTAGCAATCGTGGGCAGACCAAATGTAGGAAAGTCCACCCTTTTCAACCGTCTGGTGGGAATGCGTCAGGCAATTGTAGATGAGACTGCCGGTGTGACCCGTGACAGGCACTATGGCAGATGTGAATGGTGCGGTACCGAATTCTCCGTGGTTGACACCGGAGGATATACTTCGAATTCCGATGATATATTCGAGGAGGAGATTCGCAAACAGGTGGTCCTTGCCATCGAAGAGGCTTCCGTCGTGCTTTTCATGGTGGAGGCAGGCACCGGAATCACTGATTATGACGAAGAGATTGCCGACCTGCTCAGACGCAGCGGCAAGCCTGTCGTGCTGGCTGTCAACAAGGTTGACTCCGGTGCGAAGATGTTTGATGCTTTCCAGTTCTATTCTCTCGGGCTTGGTGAAGTCTGGAGCATATCGGCAGCCAACGGAGGAGGTACAGGCGACCTTCTCGATGAGATAGTGAAACTTATGCCTGCCGAGGATCCTGACAAGGATGAACATCCTGAGCTGCCTCACTTCACTATAGTCGGCAAGCCGAATGTGGGCAAATCATCCCTTACCAATGCACTTCTTGGAAAGGAGAGGAATATTGTAACTCCTATAGCCGGCACCACAAGGGATTCAATTGCAACACTTTACAATAAGTTTGGCCATGAGTTCATGCTCGTTGACACCGCGGGGATGAGGAAGAAGACCAAGGTTCACGAAGACCTTGAGTTCTATTCGGTGATGAGGTCGATTCGTGCTATCGAGCACTCTGATGTCTGCATTCTGATGATTGATGCCCAGACTGGCATCGAGTCTCAGGACCTGAGTATTTTCAACCTTATCCAGAGGAATAAGAAAGGATGTGTGATTGTGGTGAACAAATGGGATACCGTTGAGAAGGACAGCAATACCATGAAGGAGTACATTGAGGCTATCAAGGCCCGTCTGGCTCCGTTCAATGACCTGCCAATCATATTTACTTCTGTAATCAACAAGCAGAGAATCATGGATGTTCTCAACGCTGCTGAGATGGTCTATGAGAATTATTCGAGGAAGATAAGCACTTCAAGAATCAACGAGGAGATGCTGCCTGAAATCGAGAATTACCCGCCACCGGCATGGAAGGGTAAGTATATCAAAATCAAATATATAACCCAGCTTCCGACCAGAAGCCCTTCCTTCGCATTCTTCTGCAACCTTCCGCAGTACATACGCGAGCCATACAGGCGTTTCCTTGAAAACAAACTGAGGGAAAAATTCGATTTCACCGGCTGTCCGGTCCAGATATTCCTCCGTCAGAAATAAATTGCCTTCCAATCCGGAGCCATATAATCAAAAAACAGGGTGTCAATCACGACATCCTGTTTTTTGAACTATAACCCTATTATTAACAACTAAACTAACTCAATCGAAATATTTGCAAAGCCTGTGCCAAACTATTCCATCCGTTCGACTTTCAGATGCTGAATTTTGTAATCTTTTTCATCAAAGCTAACAAAGATGGTAACAAGCAGCATTTCTCCTCCGGCATTCATTGTGCCAAGTGCGTATTTCATATTCGACCGGCCTGCCTTGTGGGTGATTTCGAAAGATCTAGGAGTATAAGACCTGAAAAAAGTCTTCATGATTTGTTTTGCCTGAGTGCGACTGGCTTCATTGGATGTCGAGAATATCGTCACCTCGAGATTGTCGGAAAACCATGCGGACAGTTTATCAGCATCTCCCATGCCTATATATTTGGCTATCGGCTGGAAAACGTCATAACTGCTGTCCTGCGCCTTAAGATTCATGCAACTCAAAAAGACTGCCGCAGCAGCCATACTCCTCATCAATATTCTTGTCATTATGTACTTATCTGAAAACCACGGTATTCCTTTGCAAAATTCAAGCCAAGCCATTATCTTTGTCCGGTTAAGATGCCTGCCATGAAAATAACTTTGCTTACAGTGGGAAAAACCGACAGGGACTGGGTCAGACAGGGTTTGGATATATATTTTTCCAGACTCAGACATTATGTTCCTTTTTCGCTGACAGAGATTCCCGAGTTGAAGAATGTATCTGCATTTACCAAGGACCAGATAAAGATTAAGGAAGGCAGTCTCATCCTGAAAAATATCCGTCCCAGCGACGAGGTGATTCTGCTTGATGAAAGAGGCAAGATGTTCACTTCCATCGAATTTGCATCATTGATAAAGGATAGACTGGACTATGGTTCCAGAGATATTGTCTTTGTCATCGGGGGTGCATACGGTTTCTCCGAAGAAGTATATGCAAGAGCGAATTCGAAGATATCCCTCTCAAAAATGACATTTTCCCATCAAATGGTAAGAACGATTTTTGCAGAGCAGCTCTACCGCGCTTTTACCATCATAAAAGGTGAACCATATCATCACGAATAATGAAAAGATATGACCGTAAGAGATTTCATCAATAAAAGATTCACGCTTGCCACATTCGTGACAGCTCTTGCACTTTTCATCCTATCACTTGCAGGAAACGACTCTGTCAACAATTCCGGAAAAGTGGCCCGTTCATTCGGCAAGAAGGTTGACAGGAGACTCGAAATGCTGGATAAATATGTCAAGGAAGCCTTGGATACCCCTGAAGGTGAACTGATCGACCTGCCCAATCTGCCGGATGACATGGTCATATACCGTTATCAGAACGATTCATTGCAATCGTGGTGCAACCAGTTTCCTCTTCTGAATGATGATATCTCTATAAAGATTGTATATCAAAGACTTACAAATCTAAAGAGCCGGCTTGAATCCCCCCTTGCAGAGGCTACCACTGATTTGTCATTCCTGAACATCGGTTCAAAATGGTACCTTGTCAAAAAGGTATATGGTAAAGGAAGCACTGTCGTCATCTCAGGACTTGAGATCAAGAACAGACTGGTTGACGACATGGGTAAAACCGACAACGGCGTAAACCCGAAATTAAGGCTTCCGGCACGTTATTCACTGCTTCCCATCAACTCCAGCGGAGGTTCAGAAGTCCTGATCGGCGGACGCCCAATGTTCAAGATTATTTCCGAATCCACCATTCAGGTCGCACCTTTGTTCGACAACTCTGTCCTGAGATGGATTTCAATAGGCTTGTTTGCACTTGCATCCGTCCTGTTCCTTGCCATACACAGGACATTGAATGTGTATCTGATAGTCATGTCCACCCTGACTGTCCTTTTCGTCATGTCCTATATCTGGGGATTGCAGATCAACAACAGTTCCCAACTGTTCTCCCCTACTATATATGCAGACGGACCGGTATTTTACTCTCTGGGGGCCCTGTTGCTTATCAACACCTATTTTACGGCATTCAACCTGTGCACCTTCCTGATCAGGGGCAGGATAATGGCATTCATACGCAGCAAACCTGAAAAAAGAAGAAGGAATCTTCTGATTTATGGTCTCCTGACCCTTGCTGCCGCCTTCATTTCGTTCGCCTACACACACATGAGCCTTAGAAGTCTGGTGATGAACTCCAGCATAACCCTCGAACTGTATCGATGGAATGTAGGATCCCAATATTCCATACTGGTTTATATTTCCTATGTCGGACTGCTCATCTGCATCTTGCTGCAAATACAGACCCTAAGGCCGCCTCTTCGTGAATTCCTGCATCTGAGATATGACATTTTTGACAACAAGGCTCTGATACTTAGCGCCTTCCTCTTTGCCTTGTATTTTGCAGTCTCCTCGGGAGTCCTTGGTTTCATGAAAGAGCAGGATCGTGTTCATTTGTGGGCGAACAGGCTGGCCGTGGACAGGGACTTAGGCATCGAAATACAGCTCAGGACTGTGGAAGACGAGATTGCGAGCGACCAGGTCATCAGGTTGCTATCACCGGTTGAGAATTCTTCCAGCATCATCCAGAACAGAATCATTGAAACGTATCTGGGGAGAATCAAACCAAATTATGACCTGAAAATCAACATAGTAAGAGATAAGGACAAGGCTGGCATCGCATATTTCAACAACATCATACGCACAGGCACTCCGATCGCTGACGGCTCCAGATTCCTCTTCCTCAATGATGATAATGGCAACAACTGCTATGTCGGAGCCTTTTTGTTCTGGTCCGAAAACACCGGCATTACCCGGTTGCTCATCACCCTGGATTCCGTTGCCAACAAGGAAGACCGCGGATATGACGGACTCATCAACCGTTTCTCACCAAGCGGGGACGTCCACATTCCGCATTATTATTCCTATGCGAAATACAAGGGTGACAGGATTATCTCATACAAGGGAAATTTCCCATATCCGACAGTCTTCGTCAACGAACTCGGGCCTCTGCGCAGCAACAAGTTATATATCCAGAGGAACAAAGGCTATGTCCATTTCTCGACTCTTGTAGGGAATGAGGAAATGATCACCCTCTCAAGGAAGACAAGAAGCCCGATGACTTATTTTACGTCATTTTCCTATCTCTTCCTTGCCATCAGTGGCATCCTGATGCTTTTCTCCAGGGCCAACAGACGATATAAAGTCTTTAAGAGCAATTATTTCCGTCGAAGAATCAAAGTCATCCTCCTCACCTCATCCTGCCTCATTCTGGTGAGCATGATGCTCATAAGCGTCGTCTTCGTTTACAAGAGAAACGAGGCCAATATGCAGAATCTGATGACTAACAAAATCAACACCGTCCAGGCCTTGGTAAACGTCAGGACCCGAACGATGCAGGACTGGCAGGAAATGCAGACCCAGGACTTTGCATCTACCATCGAAAACATCTCGAATACGACAAAGTCGGATATAACCTTCTATTCTCCGGCTGGCCTTGTCTTCCGGTCAACCAACCCGGAGGTCTTTGAGAAGATGATTCTCGGATGCAGAATGAATCCGGACGCCTTCTATAATATAAGGTATCTGAACCAAAGGTTCTTCATCAACCTCGAGAAGGTTGATGATGTCAGCTACTGGTCACTCTATGCCCCTATTGTCAACGATGCAGGCAAGATGATTGCCATAATGTGCATCCCTTATACAGGCCAGGACTATGACTTCAGAAGGGAGACCATTTTCCATGCTGCCATGATTCTGAATATCTTCCTCCTGCTGCTGATAGCCTCTTTGTTTTTCATTACCAGGGAGGTGAATTCTCTCTTCACGCCTCTGCTTGAAATGGGACGGAAGATGAACAGGACGGATATCCATAACCTCGAATACATCGAATATGACAGGGAGGATGAGATTACTTCACTTGTGGAGGCATACAACAGGATGGTGAAGGAGCTCGCGGATTCGTCCGTACAGCTAGCCCAGGCAGAGAGGGACAAGGCCTGGAGCCAGATGGCCCGTCAGGTTGCTCATGAAATCAAGAACCCACTGACTCCAATAAAGCTTGAAATCCAAAGACTTATCAGGCTGAAACAGAAGAACAACCCGGCATGGGAGGAGAAATTCGACAAGGTTGCAGGTGTCGTTCTCGAGCATATTGACATTCTTACCGAGACTGCCAATGAATTCTCTACCTTCGCCAAACTCTACAGTGAGGAGCCTGTGCTCATTGACCTTGACAAGACGCTTCAGGAACAGCTTCTTATCTTTGACAACAGGGACAACATTTCAATCCAGTACTATGGTCTGGAGAATGCATGTGTGATGGCACCGAAACCTCAGCTGATAAGAGTGTTTGTCAACCTGATTACCAATGCTTTACAGGCGATAGAAATCCTGCAGAAGGAAGCTTCTGACCGAGGTGAGGACCCTAAGGGGGGCAGGGTTGTGATTTGCCTTAGGAAGAGCACGAAGGACGGATATTACGATGTCGTAGTGGATGATAACGGGCCGGGCGTAAGCGAAGACAATCTCGGAAAGCTGTTCACACCTAATTTCACGACCAAGAGTGCAGGCACCGGTCTCGGGCTTGCAATCTGCCGCAATATCATTGAAAAATGTGAGGGAGAAATCAGATACTCCAAATCATTTGCTCTGGGAGGTGCCTCATTCACCGTAACCTTGCCAATTCACAACTCAAGTTTCGCAAGTGATAACTTATTATAGTCCTGAAGGTTGTGCCGCTTGCGAAACTTCTTCCCCACGCACATTTCCCTGTTAACGAGGACCCATCCCTAAATCCCTTCCCCCGGGGAAGGGACTTACTATCGACCTAAAGGTCTCAAAATTCGGTAGTTTCGCGACATGCGAAACTCAGAACACAAATATAGACAATTTTTCGTACCTTTGTGTGCTTGTTCACGCAGCGTGGACACAAAAAGGAATTGATTATGAAAAAT
>JALFNZ010000184.1 GCA_022774085.1 Bacteroidales bacterium | reverse complement strand
GTCGCAGATTGTTCGGGAGAAAGGGAGATATCTTGTCCATATGGCTTCTGTGATGAAGACTCCCCTATTGTGGGCATATTCGATGAGTTTTTCAGCCTGGGAGGCATTTGCAGTGAATGATTTCTCACAAAGGACTGGCTTACCCTTACTGATGCACATCATCGCCTGCTCAAAATGAAAGGCATGCGGAGTAGCAATGTAGATAAGATCGACCCCTGGATCATCCGCAAGGGCTTCATAAGAACAGTAAGCTTTGCTGAAATGCCATTTGGAGGCAAACTCATCGGCTTTTTGCCGTGAACGTGATGCAACGGCATAACACTCCACATCGGGCATGGAATTCAGAGTCGTTGCCATTTTTTCTGCGATATGCCCGCAGCCGATTATTCCTATTTTGTATATCTTCATACTATCACTCAAGTTTCACAAGTTATAACTTATTGTGATCCTGATGGTTGTGTCGCTTGCGAAACTTAAATCCACTGATTATAAAAGTTCCGGTTCATTTCCGGAGTATGGATTAGATGATTACAGCTGATGACCTCGCCGAAGACGACTCCCTTGTATTCCCTTATTGTGTGGCCTTCTATGGTCGGTGTAGTTGTGAGCATCATATCCATTTACTTTAAAATATCAATTGTTCAAATATAATGATTATTTCGGAAATACAAGAGGATAGCGCTGCCCCAGAGGTCTGAAAGGATTTTCAGTCTGTTTTCCCGGAGTCAATCGTGATGGTTCACCTTGATAATGGATTTGACAAGGACTTATACGATTTTAACCTCGGTGTGCTTAAAGACAATGGTGCCAAGTGGGATATGATCGGTATGTCGCTTTATCCTTATTGGGCGCTTGACGGAGGATTCAGGACAGACGAAGACCAGGTAATAACAGATTGCAATGATGGGCATTGCAAAGGAGTATTCTATTGGGAAGAACATTAAGATTCATTCCCCTATTAGACTTCACATCAGGCAAATCAGGGGATTATGATATATTTCGAGGCTACAGACCGCTGAAATGGCGATTTGTAGCCTCAATACTATTTATGGACATCTAAGGTATAAGCCGTTGCCACTG
>JALFNZ010000159.1 GCA_022774085.1 Bacteroidales bacterium | reverse complement strand
GAGAATGTGTTCGGTCAGAACCTGATTATGGCCGAACAGCAGGCTAAGGAACTCTTTGCGGTCGTAAAGGATTATACCTATGCGCTGGATACTCTGGATGCCTATGATTATCAGAGTCTTGAAATATCTGATACTACCCTTCATGAGAAGTTCCGTGCGACATATGAAAGTGCAATGGATGCAATTCAAAGTTTGAAGGAAAAGTTCAAGGAGAGTCCATTGTTTGGAGTCGAGAAGGACAAGTCTTTTCATAGCAGCATTGGTCAGATCTACCAGACCTGGGACGGTCAGGAACTTTATCCAAGCGTCGAGGAGAAGGCAGCGATGCTTCTATATCTTGTTGTGAAGAACCATTCCTTCGTTGATGGAAACAAGAGGATTGCTGCGACCCTTTTCCTTTGGTTTCTTCAGAACAACGGCATCCTCTACCGTCCGGATGGCGCTAAAAGAATCGCCGACGGCACCCTCGTCGCACTGACCCTGATGATTGCCGAAAGCCGGATGGACGAGATGGACATCCTTGTCAAGGTGGTCGTGAATCTTATAAACAGAAAACAATGAAGCGATGGAGTGACTTGTCTGTAATGGGTGCTATAGTAATATAATTAGCGGAATCTGTCTTTTTTAGATGGATTCCGCTAATTATAATGAAATTTAAAGGCCGCTGAACCAGTAGGAATAGCACAAAAACAGTCAAAGCCCCATTCTCCGGATGAACTATACAACTCGAAAATCACCGTCCTCACTTACCCCCTTCACACAGCCCTGTAGTCGGTCCAGGTGCTCACGGTTCGGACTTTTTGCCCGAACCTTCCACGTATTTTTCACAACACTTATTGATTATCAATCACTTACAGACCTTTGCCGTGGACGGTGATTTTCGGTTTATATTAACTGGCACCGCAGCCGGCAAATACGCTGGCCGGCTGCTCAAAGCAAGCTGCGCAGCTCAGCCTAATGGCTGCTCAGCTTGCTTTGTGCCTCCAACGCACAAAAAATGCAAATCAACCGGGATTTTACGTTGAGCCCTAAACACAGGTGTTTGCACTTGATCCCGAATTACCCTGACGGTATAGGGCATAAAAAAAACCCGGATTCATCACCAGCATCTGATATCTGGGAGAGGAACTACCGGGACTGCACCGCAAAGATACAGATGTTATGGAATATAACAAATCATACTTTGAAAAAATATTCTCCACAAAAAGGATGGAGAGATATGACCGTCTTTACAATGACGAAAAACGTGCCATTGCTCATTATCAATGTAATATAGAATTGGCAGAATCATTCTATCCTTGCCTTTCTATTTTGGAGGTAGCATTAAGGAATGCGTTGAGTCGTGAATTGGAGACTATGACAGGGCGTGAAGACTGGTATGCTGTCTTTCCGACCACTCCAGGTTTAAGCAACTTGAATCGTTATATCACAAAAGCCTCGAAACAGATTGCCGGACGTCACGAAATAGTTACGCCTTCAAAGATAATCGCTGAACTTACATTGGGCTTCTGGGTCTCTTTGCTGAATGCTGAGTATGAACTTTTGTTGTGGAAACATCTGAGAAGGGCTTTTCCTTATATGACAAAACATCTGCGCCAGCGCAAGAATGTGTCTTCTCCATTGAACTCTTTCCGTTCATTCAAAAACAGAGTGTTCCATAATGAATCAATATGCTGGAGTATGAAAAGAGTCACAGAAATACATAATGAGTTATATCAGGTGATGGGATGGATCAATAAAGATCTTCCAACTTGGGCTTTATCATTGGACCGTGTTGATGAAACAAAGAAGTCGATATGCGAAAAGATGGGTTGGAAGTTGTAAAATTTGCCAATCGTTGAATTTTAGTGTTTTCCTTCGTGTGGGGAAAATGTGGGGAAAGAAAACAGAAAAACCCTCGTAGAAAGCACTCTACGAGGGTTTTGGGTACCCGGAGCCGGGGTCGAACCGGCACATCCTTTCGGACATTGGTGTTTGAGACCAACGCGTCTACCGATTCCGCCATCCGGGCATGAACGACATTGGTTGTCGGTGATAGACTTTTGTTATAAGGCTTGCAAAGATATTGCTATTTGCTGAAAATTACAAATTTTTTTTGTAAGTTTGCAGGCTGTAAAACGAAATATATATGAACGGACTTGAACAATTTCAGGCACGTGGTCTCTACTCCCCAGAATATGAGCACGATGCTTGCGGTGTCGGTCTTGTCGTCAATATCAATGGCGGCAAGTATCACGAAATCATTGAAAAGGGACTCACCGTACTGGAAAACATGCAGCACAGAGGTGCTGAAGGCGGTGACAGAAAGACCGGCGACGGAGCTGGCATCATGGTGCAGATTCCGCACGAATTCATTTTGCTTCACGGTATTCCTGTTCCTGAAAAAGGACGCTATGGTGTGGGTATGGTATTTCTGCCAAAGAATGAAAGAGACAATGCAAGATTCACTGAAATCATCAACGAATGTGTCGAGGCAAACGGACTTTCAATCATGCATAGCCGTCAGGTGCCCGTGTGCAGCGATATCCTCGGAGAAATGGCTAGGGCAACCGAACCTGAAATCAGGCAGATATTCATAGTCGGCTGTGACGACCAGAATAAACTTGAAGACAAGTTGTATCTGGTGCGCAAGGCAGTGGAACACAAGCTTTCAGCCTCTGCCATAGTGGATAAGACCGCTTGTTATTTCGCCAGCCTCTCCACAAGGACAATGGTTTACAAGGGAATGCTCACATCCCGTCAGCTTCGTGCATATTTTCCAGACCTTACAGACAAATATTTCACCAGTGCCATTGCCCTGGTGCACTCACGTTTCTCCACAAACACCTTCCCGACATGGAGCCTTGCTCAGCCATTCAGGATGATTGGACATAATGGAGAAATAAACACAATCAGGGGTAATCGCCTGTGGATCAAATCAAGAGAGACCCTCTTGAAAACGGAGAACCTTGGAAAGATTACAGAAAACATCAGCCCGATTGTTGAACCGGGAATGAGCGACAGCGCCTCATTCGATAATGTACTTGAGTTCTTCACACGATGCGGCCAGTCGATTCCGCACACGCTTTCCATGCTCGTTCCTGAGAGCTATAAGGAAGGTAACAAATTGAACCACAAGTTGAAAAGCTTTTATGAATATCATTCGATATTCAATGAACCATGGGATGGCCCGGCCACAATTCTCTTCTGTGACGGAAGGTATGCGGGAGGAATGCTTGACCGCAACGGCCTTCGTCCATGCCGGTATTTCGTGACAAAGAACGGAATGATGGTAATGGCATCGGAAACCGGAGTATGCGGGGTCGATCCGAAGGAAATTGCATCCAAGGGAAGGCTCTGCCCGGGAAAAATCCTCATGGTGGATACCCACAAAGGCAAGATACTGTCCAACGATGAGATAAAGGCGGTATTGGCAGATGCACATCCATATACGGACTGGCTCCATGCCAACAGGATCGTACTCAAGGATATACGAAGCGGAAGAAAAGAAGAGCATGCCGTAAAGGATTATGAAAAACTTCTTTGCACATTCCGCTACAGCAAGGAAGATATCGACAA
>JALFNZ010000154.1 GCA_022774085.1 Bacteroidales bacterium | reverse complement strand
TTATGAACCTCTCTGCCGTCATTGCTTCAATGCTGCGATTGTGGCCGAGAAAGCCAACAGAGAGCAATAGAAAATCGATTAAAAGTTGTAAAAACTGATTAAAACAGAAATACTTCCGTCAGGTCCCTGGCGGAAGTATTGTCATATATGGGACAGCTACATATATTTGCACCGTAACAACAGGCAAATCATGGGCAAGGAAGGAAAAGGAGGAATGAATTCTTATCTGATAGGCATCATCGCACTGGTATTCCTGATTCTGGGGTATCAGACGGCCCTTTTCATACACAGGGCGGCAGTATTGAAGATTGCCGCTGACAGGGATGCCCCCGATACCATATATGTCCTTGATTATGCTGAATCTCAACCGCAAAAGCGGAACAGAAGCGCTTCTTCAAACAATAAGGGCGGAACAATCCGCCACAACGCCGCACATTCCGAAGCAGTTGAACAGGTCAGAAAGAATATTCCTCCAGCGAAAGTGGAGAGTTTCAGATTTGATCCCAACGAAGTCAGCATAGAGGATCTGTGCAGGCTTGGCTTTTCGCTCAAACAAGCGGAATCAATTGACAATTACAGGCAGAAAGGAGGTCGTTTCAGACGCAAGGAGGATTTCTCAAAATCCTATTGCGTATCTGATAGCATTTACCGGCGTCTTGAACCTTATATCGACATACCTCAACTGGACCTGAACCTTGCCGACTCGGCAGCCTTTGATGCCCTGCCTGGAATAGGAGGATGGTTCGCCATGGCCCTGATACATCACAGGCAGGCTCTCGGAGGCTTTTCATACAAGGAACAGATGATGGATGTCAAGAATTTCAGCAGGAGCAAATTCAAAGCTCTTGAAGACCTTGTCACCGTATCCGATGAATATGTCCGTCCATATCCGCTGTGGACCTATCCTGCGGATTCATTGAAGCATCATCCGTATATTCACTCGACCAGGACGGCAGAAGCTATTGTTCTGTACAGACAGAACAACCCCCGCGAACTTCTTACAGTGCAGGGGTTGAACAAAGCTGGAATTCTATCTGATGAAGATGCTGCCAGGCTGTCCCGATGCCGGATTGTTCCTCCATGACCTGTCGTCTGTTCCTCCATGACCGGATTGTTCCTCCATGACCGGTCTGTCTGAGTGTCAGTATTTCTTTTTGAATGTGATGCAGCACCAGTTGTCAATGCTGTCATCGCTCACATACTCCAGGGAGGCATTTTCTGCGGCGGCAACCAGCATAGGCATGTCATCGGTATAAAAGCCGCTGACCATCAGAAGACCACCATGGCGCAGAGAGCGTGAATATGTTGGAATGTCCTGAAGCAGAATGTTCCTATTGATGTTGGCAAGGAGCAAATCGTAGGTACCCATCTGCAGGAGAGATGCATCTCCGCAATAAGTTTCCATGATTTTTCCTACACGGTTCATCTTTGCATTGTCGTAGGCTGATATCGCTGCAACAGCATCGATGTCAATGCCATAGACCTTGGATGCCTTCATCTTGGCTGCTAGTATCGCCAGTACAGCCGTACCGCAGCCCATATCCATGACCACCTTGCCCCTTACCGACTCTTCGTTGTTTAGAAGGGCGCGGCACATCATATACGTGGTCTGGTGATGACCAGTTCCAAAGGCCATTTTTGGATCGATGGTGATGTTGTACCTTGTCCGTTTGAGCCCTTTGTGGAAAGACGCCTTGATGGTACACTTCCCATCCACAACAATCGGGGTGAATTCGCTTTCCCATTTTGCATTCCAGTTCACTGCAGGCACGAGGGTGGCATTGATCTCGGTGCTGAATTCCATACCCTCCAGAGCACTCATTACAATTTTCAGTTCATGGGCATTGTAAAGTTCTTTCTGGATGTAACATTTCAGGTAAGGATCTTCATTACTGAATGATTCAAAGGGAAGGTCACAGATTTCGGCAGTGACAATCTCTGCATTTTCCTCACTGAAAGGAGTAATCTTTATCGCTACTTCGATATATTCCTGACTATTCATTCTGTTTGTTTTCTATAAGTTCCTGTTGCTCGATAATATTGTCTTCTACAAGCTGCTGCTGTTCTTCCTTGGACAAAGCTTCCATTTTCTGTTCAGCTGCATTCACATAGCCTGTTTCTTTCTTCAGATTGTCAAAGGCTTTCTGGCTGGCGTTTTCATTGATGGCAGCATCGACTCCCTTTTCAAAGATACCTTTGATAGACTGGAGAAGATTGAATTTAGTCTGGTCTATGACAGCCGAGAATACCGGCACATTGGCATTCTTGTAAATAGCCTTGCCGATACGGAATTTCATGTTGTCGAAATTGTCACCGGAAAGATTGATGCCTACTCGGAAGACCAAAGGAGAACGTAGAACTGAAATGTGGTATTTGAATGACATGTCCAGATTCTGTATCCCGCTCATTGCCAATGTATAACGATCAATGTCAAGCACGAAAGGAAATACCTCCAGTTTATTGTCCTTTATGATGCCCTCAACCGTCATTTTGTCTATGAAGCCGTTGTGGCTATCCTTGAATTTGAGTTTTCTTGCAAGATTGCTGTATACATCGTTGTCACTGATGGACAGCTCCTTTCCCGATATCCTCATCACGCCGTTTATGCTCGGAGTGAGCACATTCATATTGGTGTCAATGTCTGCCGTAGCTGCAATTTCGCATCTGAGCATGCCCTTGAAAGATTTGAGTGCAGGTATAAGGGAATCTGCGGCAGGGATGATGTCCAGAATCCTTCCGGCCGTGATGTCTTCGCAGTTGAGGCTGAAGCCCGTCCTGATGTCCTTCTTGCTGCGGGTGGAATAGAAACCGTCAAAACTTGCATTGCCGGCATCTGAAAACAGCCTCGTTTCCGTCATCCGCAGGCATCGGTCTTTCAGCAGTATTTGGGATTGTAAGCTGTCTATCAATATGTTGGAGAACAGTATGTTCTTAAAGTCAGTTTCCACTCTTGCGTTAATGTTGCCGGGGACCACAATCAGAGCCATGGAATCCGGATTGCTTTCAACTTCATTGGTTACCATTTTCAGGAATTCTGAATTGGAAGCTTCATTCATCCGTTCTGCCTCCGTAGCCTGATACTTTGACCCGATACGATATGCCTTGAGCAGTTCATTCGCATTCATCCGCCCGGAAGCAAGGGTCACATCCAGATTCATGGTCCCTTTCCTGCCGAGAAGTGCCCTTCTGATTCCTGTCAGGGAGCCCTTCGCCTCAATCTTTGATTCTCCTGCAGCAACGGCGAGTGAGTCTATACTTATGTTATTATTGTCGAATTTGACATAGCATCCCTTGACAATGTTCCTCAGAGGGAAATACGGGGTCATGAGAATACCGGTCCTGACATTCACATCACCATTCAAGTCCCATTCCCTGAAATATTTGGCAAGGGTCTGGTCAAGTTTCAAATCGATGTCCTTTTCTGCAAAATCATCCTCTACAACAACTGCATCAGGCCGGAGCCGGGAAAGGGAATCCGGCCTTGCGGGCACCCTTGGCCTGCGTCTGACACTTTTCATTGCAGCCTTCGCCTTGACAGATGCATCAGTCAGGATGGCTCTGTTGCCTGATGACTTGAGGTGTATCCTTTTATTCTTGCTCGTAACCACAAGGACAGGCACTCCGTTGTCATCTTTGTTCGGAGTGAGCAGGAATCCATTCTGGGTGTCGTCAAGTGAAATATTTGCCGATTCCGAATCCGTGATGCTGAGAAAACCTGCATTCAGCCTCACTCCGAGTGGATTCACTTTGTTCTGCCCGTTCTGTAACAGGAAATCAGTAGAATTCTTGACATTGAACCTCACCTTTCTTCCATCTATCACGAAAGAATTTCCCCATCTGACATGAGTGCTGTCAACGTCACCTGCAATGCTCAGAAGACTGATGGTCTTTCCTGCATCGGACCTGAGAGTCTTCGTTTCCGGAGACAGATTCATCTTCATGCTGCTTACATCCACCAGAATGGAATCTCCCTGATATTCAACATGAAGCCCGTCCAAATCTGCATTTCCTTCAAGTTTTGCTTGGGCAAAATTGTAAATGTCCAATTGTGAGAGCAGGAATGAACCTTTTATGCATGCCGCAAACTTGCCTTCAGCTTTCAGCCCTATGGAATCAGGTACAAAAGTTTCAGTAAACCTTCCGAGATCGGCATCGATATCAAAGTCCAGGTCAATGAGAGGATCTTCAGACATGATGTCTTGCGACTGACCTATGAGGTTCAACTTCAAGCCTACTGTATTAACCTGTGCCTTGTCCAGATGCATCCCAAGCCTTCCTTCGCTGTCAGTTGATGCCCTGGCATTGATGGCCAGACTGAGACTTTCCCTGATGTCGCTGTGGCTGATTGAGGATTCCGGAATATCGACACTTACATTCATGGAAGGGTATCTGCCCTGATTGTGAATATAATAGCCGTCAACATCAGCCCTGACTGTCATCTTTGCATCAGTCCCTATTTTTTCGGTTTCCGGCACGAAATGGCTTACGAGATCCTTCAGCAATCTGTCCATTTCGCAGTTAATGGATTCCATTTGACCATTCACATAAGTTTTCCCTGTATGAAGTCTTATGTCAGCATGGCCATGAAGTGGAACAGAGGCCAGACGGGCATCAAGATGACTTAGTGAAATGGCCGGCACACTGTCCTTTGGAAGAGACAGACCAGCCTTCATGTCAAATGGTATATTTATCCTTCCGAAAGCGCGGGTCAGCACCATTGCGCGGGCCCGGGCATCGACATCCATGTGCCTGTCATGTTC
Source organism: Bacteroidales bacterium (assembly GCA_022774085.1). GTDB lineage: Bacteria > Bacteroidota > Bacteroidia > Bacteroidales > UBA932 > Cryptobacteroides. The sequence continues at coordinate 12,719 of JALFNZ010000154.1, read as the reverse complement.
ATGAATGGTGAACTTGTCCAACCTCATGGATAAGGTGTCCGAAGATACTCTTCCGGCTACGAACATGCTGTCAACCGTCATTCCCAACCTGCTTTTTGAAAACTTGTCGCTTACAAGCTTTCCATCAAAATGGAGCCTTTCCAGACCAACCATTGCGAATACGGTGTCGGCACAATCGGTATATACGATCCTTGGCTTTCCTTCGATTCTGACCTTTCCCAGGCTGATGCCATCGAGGGAGAATGAACTCTCGCTCTGGTTGTCCCCTGCGAGGATGATGTCGAGATTGGATTTGCCGTCAGCATAGTTGTGGATGAATACCCTCGGTTTATCCAGCTCCATATACGGTATATTTATATTGCCGGTAGCCAAAGCAAACAGATTGATTCCAGTAGAGAAACTTCTGAAACTTGCAAGTGTGTCGGCTTGTTTGCCGCAACCCATCCACATAAGCTGGCCCTTAGGACCTGCCTGCTCGGATTTGTCAAATCTCGTGGCAGGATAGGTGATTGAAAAATCTTCAAGAGTTAGCCCAATTCTCGGAAAATGACTGAATACAGAAATGGAAACGTCGCTCCAATTCAGGTTTCCGTCTATGAAATCTCCTGAATATCTGTCTATTATATGACCAATGACAGATGATGACAAAGCAATTTTTATGAGCAGGAGTATGAACAACCAGATTCCTGCAAACCATGCAAGTATCTTGAGTGATTTTCGCACCACATTCTTCCCATTGTTACTGTTTTCTGCCATTATTTGGATTTATGAAAATAAAACTTGCAAAAATACACATTTTCCAACATATACTACAATATTTACAATGTTGACAAAACAATATATTAATTGTAATTTTGCGGGATATGTAAAGCAAATCAGGATTATGGATACGACCTTTGTTTATGACCGTTTTGTAACAGGAAAACATTTCATCGGAAGAAAGGCCGAATGCGTTGCACTCGCTAACTTGCTCGAAGCCGGAGAACATGTAGTAATCTATGAACCTCCCAAGGCAGGAAAAGAGTCGGTGATACAGCAGACCTTGTTCGAAATGAGGATGAAAGGACGCCAGTTCATGGTCGGCCAGCTTGATTTGTTCAACGTTAGGACTATTTCAGAATTCCTTGTCAGTTTCGGTTCATCGGTCATACGGCCAGTTACATCAACCCCCAATGAATATGCTGCAATTGTTTCCAAATATTTGTCAGGCACTCATTTCATATTCGACAAATCACGTTTTGCCTCTGATGCACAGGAGGTCGTTTCGCTGAATTGGGAACCTGACAAGGCAGACATAGAGGCCATGCTCCGTCTTCCCGGCATGATTGCAAGGGACAAAGGAATTACTTTCTTCATGAATATTTCTCAGTTCAGCAACCTTCTGAAGACTGAAGACAGCGACCTGATATTCAAGACAATGGAGAAAGTCATGTCCGATAAGAGTCAGGAAAGCCCTGCCACTGTTTTTATCCTTACCGGCTCGACTGTCAATGCCATGAAATATATTTTTGAAGAAAAGAAATTCTTCTACCATATGGTTGAGCATCTACCTCTGCACAGCGTTGACAATCGTGAGATAATCGATTATATTGTGAAAGGATTCATGTTCACTGGCAAGGTGGTGGAAAAGGAACTTGTGCTCGGAGCTTGCAGGCTTTTCAGGGGAAATTTGTGGTATCTCAATCACTTCTTTGCTATATGTGATTCTTTATCAAAAGGTTATATAAATGAATCAGTGCTGATGGAAGCTCTTAATATGATAATATCCATACATGAACCGAGGTTCAGGTCCATTGTTGATGACCTCACTGATTTTCAGCTGAGCCTCCTGAAGGCAGTTCTCGAGGGTGTGGTTAAATTCAGCTCTGTTGATGTAATCAGCAAATATTCGCTGAACTCTTCTGCCAATGTAAGAAGAGTGAAGGACGCATTGAAGAAAAAGGAAGTCGTGACATTCAATGAAAAAGACGAACCGATGATACTTGACCCTCTCTTCGAATATTGGGTGTCAAAGTATTATTTCGGAATGAACAAATAACAAACGATATGGCAAAGAAAAAAATAGCGGTCCTGACCGGTGCTGGCGTCAGTGCGGAGAGCGGCATCAGTACATTCAGGGACAGTGACGGATTGTGGGACAATTACAATGTGGAAGATGTCGCCACATTGGATGGCTGGCGCAGGAATCCGGCCATGGTTCTGGATTTCTACAACCAACGCCGCAGGCAACTTGCACAGGTAAAGCCCAATGCTGCCCATTATGCAATTGCTGAGCTTGAAAATGATTTTGACGTTCAGGTCATTACACAGAATATCGATAATCTGCATGAAAGGGCAGGCAGTACGAGGATAATCCATCTTCACGGCGAACTTACCAAGGTCCGCCCGGAGAACCGCTATAATGAAAGGAACGGATTCTCGGAGGATTCTGTGATTGATATCGGATATGGAGACATTTATCTTGGAGATGTGTCATCCGATGGGGTGCAGCTGAGGCCTCACATCGTATGGTTCGGGGAGGCCGTGCCAAAAATCGAGAAGGCAATCGATGTTGTTGAGGCAGCTGATATCATGCTAATCGTCGGTACTTCGCTCCAGGTCTATCCGGCAGCCGGATTGTATGCCTATGCAAAAGCCTCCACTCCTATTTATATTATAGACCCTAAGACAGTGCCGGTTCGCGACGGACGAATTACGCACATCAAAGAGGTGGCAACCAAGGGAATGGAAATTTTCATGGACACTATAGAAAAAAGATTTTGAAATCAAAATAATATGTCTATCTTTGCAGCCGCTAATAAAAGGAGGTGATATAAATATGATTATAGTTCCGGTAAAAGACGGCGAGAGCATCGAGAAAGCTCTTAAGAAATTCAAGAGGAAATTCGAAAAAACAGGTGCTATCCGTGAGCTCCGTGCAAGGAAGACTTTCGTAAAACCGTCTGTAAAGAGAAGAACTGAGATCCAGAAAGCGATCTATGTTCAGAAAATGCAGCTTCAGGACGAGCAGTAGTCCGAAGACAATAAGAAATTCAGGGATTCTCAAGCTCAGTAAAAGAGTTGCCAAGGTGCAACCGCTTGAAGTCTAAAACTTTAAAATAATAAGTTTTTATGTACGCAATTGTAGATATTGCAGGCCAGCAGTTCAAAGTTGAGGCTGGAATGGAAATCTTCGTAAACCGCCTTGCGGCTGAGAAGGGCGCTTCAGTTGAGTTCGACAAAGTGCTCCTTATCGACGAGGAAGGAAACGTTAAAGTAGGTGCTCCATACGTTGATGGCGCAAAAGTTACTGCAACAGTACTTGATGACTCTTGCAAAGGAAACAAAGTTCTCGTTTTCAAGAAGAGACGTCGTAAAGGTTACCAGAAACTCAACGGTCACCGTCAGTATCTTACTAAACTTCAGATCAATACGATCGCTTAATCATTGAGGAGGAATAATTATGGCACATAAAAAAGGCGTCGGTAGTTCCAAGAACGGTCGTGAGTCACATAGCAAACGACTCGGTATCAAGAAATTCGGTGATCAGGCAGTTAAGGCGGGCAACATTCTCGTTCGCCAGAGAGGTACTGTTCACAACCCTGGTCTGAATGTCGGAATCGGTAAAGACCACACTCTTTACGCTCTGATTGACGGTAGGGTTAGCTTCCGCAAGAAAGCTGACAACAAATCTTACGTCTCGGTTCTTCCATTTGAGAACTAAGACTCGGGATTTGCAACCAAGATAGAGGACTGATTAACCCGAGTTGGGGTTTCAGTCCTCTTTTTTATTGAAAATTAACTTAACAAAATAATATCATGCTGACACTCAAACTGCTCCGAGAGAATCCGGAGTTTGTCATCAAGAAACTGGCTGTAAAGAACTTTGACGCAGCACAGATCGTTAACAAAATCATTGCCCTTGACCAGAGTAGACGTTCAATGCAGGCAGAACTTGACTCATGCCTTGCAGAGCAGAAAAAGAAAGCCGCTCTTATTGGCGGAATGATGAAAGAAGGCAGAAGGGAAGAGGCTGAGGCGGTTAAGGCTGAAGTGGCAGCCCTCAAGGCCAAATCATCAGAACTGGACAGAAAATCACAGGAGAACAATGCAGAGCTCGAGTCTCTGCTAGTCCTCCTTCCGAATATACCATGCGATCAGGTACCTGAAGGAAAGGGTGCAGAGGACAACGTTGTTGTGAAGATGGGCAACGAAATTCCTGAACTCGGACCGGATGCACTTCCTCACTGGGAACTCGCAAAAAAGTTCGACATCATTGATTTCGATCTTGGAGTGAAACTCACAGGAGCAGGTTTCCCCGTGTATAAGGGAAAGGGAGCACGTCTTCAGAGAGCTCTCATCAATTATTTCCTCGACATCAACACCAAGGCAGGCTATCTTGAAGTGGAGCCTCCTGTAATGGTGAACGAAGCTTCTGGTTTCGGAACAGGTCAGCTTCCCGACAAAGAGGGCCAGATGTATCATGCTACCCTTGACAATTTCTATCTTGTACCTACTGCTGAGGTGCCTGTAACCAATATCTATAGGGATGTCATTCTCTCAAACAATGATTTCCCTGTGAAAATGACTGCCTACACACCTTGCTTCCGTCGTGAGGCCGGCTCTTATGGCAAGGATGTAAGGGGATTGAACCGTTTGCATCAATTTGACAAGGTGGAGATTGTACGCATTGAAAAACCTGAGAATTCCTATGCTGCCCTGGATGATATGATTGCACATGTTGAGGGTATTGTCAAGTCCCTTGGACTTCCGTACAGGATTCTCCGTCTCTGTGGTGGTGATATGAGCTTCACTTCAGCCATCACTTACGACTTCGAGGTATATTCAGCAGCACAGGGACGCTGGCTTGAGATATCTTCAGTATCTAACTTTGAGTCATATCAGGCAAACCGTCTGAAACTCAGATATAAGGATGCTGAAGGCAAGACACAGCTTGCTCATACTCTCAATGGAAGTTCACTTGCCCTTCCGCGCGTGGTGGCTGCTCTTCTTGAGAATAATCAGAAAGACGGAAAGATTGTCATTCCTGAGGCACTCCGTCCTTATACCGGATTTGACTGTATAGATTAGTGAAAATAATAGGTATTGACCCCGGAACAAACATTCTGGGCTACGGAATAATCGAGATAGACTCAAAACACCCCCATTTCGTGGACATGGGGGTGTTTGATTTGCGAAAAATCAAGGATCCTTTTGAGAAACTTGCCAATATCTACGCAGGAGTAGGCGAACTTCTCGAAGAACACCATCCCGACCAGTTAGCAGTCGAATCACCTTTCTACGGCAAGAATGCCCAGGTCATTCTCAAACTAGGCCGCGCCCAGGGAGCTGCTCTCACCGCCGCCGTCATCCGAGGCATACCTGTAGCCGAATATGCCCCAAGAAAAGCCAAGATTGCAATCTGTGGCAACGGAGCCGCATCCAAGGAACAAGTGAGCATGATGATTCAGAAAACCCTCAATGTCAAGCTTGACCCCAAATATCTGGATGCCACGGATGCCCTTGCCATCGCCCTCTGCCATTATTACCAGCTCACAAGCCCCCTTGCTCAAGTAGGAGGAAAGAGTGACTGGGCGACTTTTCTTGCTCAGAACCCTGACAGGATAAAAAAATGATTTTTTTGCATCAGACCATTAAACCTCCGGCAACCGGTCGTGTCTAATGCTGATGTATGGGTTGACCAAATGGTTTGGCCAACCTTGTTTTTTGCCCTTTCGGGTCCATGTACGAAATAATCAGTGTAATTTAAATAATGTTTCAGATGTATTCCTTTAAAAAATGTGTACTGGTGTGCAGCATGATGCTTCTTTGCCTTATTGCAGGAGCGCAGAACTCATTTTCAGTAAAACTAAAACTTGTGGAGGCCAAATCCGGTGATCCTGTATCATTTGCGACAGCATCATTGACAAAGAAAGGAGAGAAATCCGCATCAAAGTATGTACTTACGGATGACAAAGGAGAAGCCACCCTTACAAAAGTAGCAAAGGGTACATATATCCTTCGCGCGGAACTCATGGGCTACAAGACTCATGAACAGGAAATCTCTGTCGAAAAAATACTCGACTTGGGTTCAATCAAGATGGAAGAAGACGTGAAGGTGCTTGATGCAGCAAGCGTTTCCGCTGTCGGCAACCCAATAATCGTAAAGAAAGATACAGTTGAATATAATGCTTCTTCATTCAGGACAACCGACAATGACGCCCTTGAGCAGCTGCTCAAGAAACTCCCGGGCATTGAAGTCGGAACTGACGGATCCATCACTGCCAATGGTCAGGCAGTCAAGAAGATAACCATTGACGGAAAGACATTCTTCCTCGATGATCCGTCACTTGCGTCAAAGAACATTCCGGCAAAACTCGTTGAAAAGGTCAAAGTGGTCGAGAAAAAATCCGATCAGGCCATGTTCACGGGCATAGATGACGGAGAAGAAGAAACGATTATCGATCTTTCCCTCAAGCCCGGAATGATGAGAGGCTGGTTCGGAAATGTATCGGCAGGTGGCGGACACGACCTGCAGCAGAGCTGGAGTGATGGAGACTGGCGTTACCAGGGAGCTGCGATGATCGGCCGTTTCACAGATAAAAGTCAGATCAGCATCATCCTCAACGGCAACAATACCAACAACAGGGGATTCAGTGACATGGCCGGAACTATGATGGGAAACATGCGTAGCGGCGGCATGGGCGGCGGTATGGGCGGCTTCGGCGGCAACAATGGTATCACCACATCATGGATGGGTGGTCTCAACGGAGCTTTCACCCTTCTTGACGGAGATATGGACCTTGCCGGCAACTACCTCTATAACGGATCCGTGAAATCCATCCTCGAACAGAGCAATAAAATCACATATCTCGACGGCGGCGACCAGCTCATCTATGAAAACGGCGGTCCTGAATCTTATGGAAACAACTCCGGCTACGGTTCAAGCAATACCTTCAGTCAGGGCCACAGATTCGGTATCCGTCTTGAACATAAGTTCAGCGATAACACATCGATCCTCTTCGAACCTCAGGTTAATTTCGGGGGAGGAAATTATAACGAATATTCAGATTTCTCCACAAGCAAGCGTTTTGCAGAAACTGGTGAAATCTCGAAGATGAATGACGGTTTCAACTATTCAAAGGGTTTCAACAAGAACTGGACGACCAGCGGAATGCTTCTCCTCCGCCAGAGACTCGGAATCCCCGGAAGAACAATTTCGGCAAACGTACGTTACAGTTTCTCCGGAAATAAACTCACAGATGCTTTTAACCAGTCATTGACAACCAATTATGACAATGACCAGATTGCAGGCGCAGATACTGTGAACCAGAGGATAGCCAGCACAACCAACAGCCAGAGCATCAATGCGCGCCTGTCATATACCGAGCCGCTAGGCAAGGGATTCTATCTTGAGGCTAACTATAACTACAGATGGAACAGGAGCTTCAGCGACAAGGATACCTATGATTCAGGAAAGGTAGAGGACTTCGGCAAAAATAGCTATAATCCGGAGGGAGAAATCCTGAACACCACCTATTCGAGTGAAATCCTGAATGTAAGCCAGAATCACAATGCAGGAGTGAATCTTCAATATCAGAATGGCAAACTCAGGGCACAGATTGGAGCTTCCTTGCAACCGACTACGACTCATAACAGGACTGACAGCAACACCAAGGTAGATACAACTTACACAGTCTGGAACTGGTCTCCTCAGGCAATGCTTAGCTACGAATTCAATGACAATACTGACATCCGTTTCTTTTACCGCGGACGTTCATCCCAGCCATCGACATCCCAGCTGATGCCTGTTCCTGACAACTCTAACCCGTTGAATGTCCAGTTCGGTAACCCTTACTTGAAGCCATACTTCAATCACAGTCTCCGCGGAAATTTCGGATATACCAACAAGCAGACTTTCTTCTCAATAAGGGGAATGTTCAATGCCGGCATGGTGCAGAACCCGATTACAAGCGCAATCTGGTACGGCAACAACGGAGCGCAGTATTCGATGCCGATGAACGGCCCGGCAAGCGGAAGTGCAGGACTCAACTTCTTCCTGAACAGCCCTATTGCAAAGTCGAACTTCTCGATCATGAATATGTTCAGGGCAAATTATTCACAGTCATCTTCATTCATAGGACAGAATTCGTTTGATACCAACAGATACTATGATGAAAAGACTGCAACATTCCAATATAACCAGTTCAATGCAGACTTCTTCGAGCATGACAATCCGATTTCATCGAAGCTCAATTTTGAGGACTATTTCTCAAAGAATGTAATCCAGAACCTCTCTTTTACAGAGAGATTCTCAGTAAGATTCTCGGCGGACATCGTGGAACTCAGCCTCGCGGCAAGGACAACCTGCAACAAGAGCTGGTACACAGTCCAGCAGGAGCAGCCTGCAAGATGGAACAACCAGGCTTCATTCTCAATGAACTGGAACATCCCTGGCGGAATCACCCTCGCATCAGACATCAACTACAACTGGTACAACGGATATTCTACACCTCAGAAAGATGAATATGTCTGGAATGCTGAACTGTCCAAACTGCTGTTCAAGAATATGTTCACCCTCTCTTTGAAAGCCTATGATATCCTGAATCAGTCCAAGAATCTATCAATTACCGATGCTTCCAACTATCATCAGGAAGTCCGGAACAATACACTCGGAAGATATATCATAGTTTCCCTCACATACCGATTCGGAAACTTCGGTGGCAGAAGGGGTTCAGGCCGCGGTCCTGGTGGTCGTCCCGGTCCTGGCGGATTTGGTGGCGGTCATATGGGGCCTCCAAGAATGTAAGAGTCTGACGATCAATGCAAGCAAGAGCAGTACAAAGAGGAAAGAGCACACCCTGCCGGTGATGTCACCGTGGGATACGAAGAAAGTAACATCGTCCCTCAGCGGGATTCTTCCCCGGAGTACTGCAGGCTCCCACCAAGGAGTGGCTGCCATGATTTTGCCGGATGGACTGATTATGGCACTGATGCCGGTATTTGCACAACGGGCGATTGCCCTGCGGGTCTCAATGGCACGTAACGAAGCATAACTCAGATGCTGTCTATAGCCGGGAGTGTCGCCCCACCAGGCATCATTAGTGATAATAGTCATGGCCTCAGCACCTTTTCTGACATATTCGGTATAATATTCCCCATATACTGATTCATAACAAATTGCACAGCCCACAGGAATACTCTCCTGCTGGGCTTTTACATTCAGCAGGCTCACGTCCCCCTGACCGATGCACCTGCCCATAACCCCGCCGAGAGCATCGTCAATGGGACAGAAAAATGCCGGATAAGGCGTCTTTTCCACAGCTACGACCAGCTTGTTTTTATGGAAAATCTCCTCTCTCGCGTTTCCATCGGTCATGATGGCTGAATTGTGAGACTCAACCCATAGACCTTCCCTGACCTGTCTTGCAGTCTTGGAAGGTGCTGTCCGGGAATTGATATAGTCCCGGGATGATGCACCGAAAAGCATATTGACATAAGGATATTCCTTCAGGAATGTGCTGATGCGTCTGAAAGTGCGACTTTGGGAAATGTCATTCGTGATAACATCGGATGTGAATGTTTCGGGCGCAAGCACAAGCAGGGGAGCGGCGGTACTGTCGTGCAGACGCTCTTTCATGTTTTCCTCCGCCATAGTCAGAAGTATGGCGTTCTGCTGCTCCTGGCTCATCGCCTGGAATTTGTGGTATGGATCGATATTCGGCTGTATCATCATTACTTCCAAGCTTTTACCCTCATTCATGGAGTCTTTGTATTTTTGACCTATGGATGGAGAAACGGCCAGAGGAATCACGAATATGCAGACAAGTCCGATGATGCTAGCCACTTTTGCCTTGACATTGTATCCTGACCATCTGCCGTCAGAAAGCGCAGTCATGAGCCCGAATATCCCCAGATTTGCTGCCCATATCCATAAAGAGCCACCCAGGGCACCGGTGAATTCATACCATTGCACGGCCCAGGTGCTGCGTGCGAAGGCATTGCCGAGCACAAGCCATGGCCAGGAAATCTCTGCATCAAAGTAGAACCTCTCCCAGGCGATCCATGCGACAGCCAGGAACAGGTAGGGCAGGGCACCTTGGAAATGCTTCTTGCTCACACGGAAAAGCCCGAATATCAGGGACATCTGTAAAGCATTGGCAAAAATGGCGAAAATACCGCCACCCACCGTGGCATTGCATACCCAGAATGTCGTGAACGCGTTCCAGAGGACAAATGCCGAATAATGAAATATCCATATATGTTTCCTGCCGGACAGACTTGCTACCCTTTCCATGCACAGAAGGGGAACGAAACCAAGCAGCGAAACAAGCCCGGTGCCGCTTACAAGATAGGGGAGCGACATCATGACAGCGAAACATAACACAAGTATCCAGAGAAGTATATTGCCTTTCTTCATTTTATAGATTTTCAATATGATGGCGAAACTTTCATTGCCCATCGCCCAAAAGCACACAAATATAGAAAAATATTAGTACTTTTGTGAGATTTATTAAATGGACGCGTTATGTTTATTGACATTCTCAAAGGTTTCATCGTCGGGATATGTGCATCGGCACCAGTCGGACCGATTGCTATTCTCGTGGTACAGAAATCCCTGAGCAAAGGTCATAAGGCAGGATTTGTTGCCGGCATGGGAGCGTGCGTGGTAGATACGGTTTTCTCTATCATCGCTATCTTCGCCCTTGCTTTTGTGCAACAGTTCTTTGATGATTATCAGCTACTTCTGTCTGTTGTCGGAGGTCTTATCGTATGCATCCTGGGTCTTTCCATGACACTTTCCGATCCATTCCGCAAAATGAGGGCGGACGGGAAATATTCTGTTTCTGCGACCGATTTTGTTCAGGCTTTGTTCATGGGATTGTCCAATCCGGGGGCGATTTTCGTCATCTTCGCTCTTTTTGCGTTCTTCGGTCTGGGAGACGAACCGAATGACTGGAGGGTGGCTCCAGTGGTGCTGGCAGTCAGCGCTGGCTCTGCCTGCTACTGGTTCTTCATCTCTTGGGCATTGAGCCGTTTTCGTAATAAATTCAAAATCAATACTATATTGTGGATAAGTAGGATTACCGGTGCAATTGTCGTCGTGATTGGGCTTGCTTTGTTCGGACAGGGCCTGTTCAGGATGATTTTTCATGGTGAGCCTTTGTTATAACAATGATTTTTATGGGGAACAACAACAGTACAGGTTTCAAGGGGAAATGGATTGTGGTCAATCTGGCCATTGCATTGGCTGTCGTGGTCGTGCTGCTGGCCGCGGCAATCATTTTCCTGAACAGATTCACCAAACATAATCAGGAACTCACGGTCCCTGACCTTTCTAACCTTACAGCCAGTGAGGCCGCTTATGTGGCTCACAAGGCGGGAATGAGGACAGAGGTGACCGATTCGGTCTATGTGAAAAGGATGAAGAAGGGAGCAATTTACAGACAGAATCCTCCAGCCGGTGCCAAAGTGAAGGAGGGAAGGCGTATCTCGTTGACTATCAATGCCGTTGTTGCTAAGAAGGTCACAATGCCGAACCTGATTGGCTATTCAATGCGTCAGGCAAAGGCCGAACTTCTTTCACGCGGACTCGTCCTGGGCAACCTTATCTATGTTGAGGATATTGCCACTAACAACGTACTCCGCCAGTTGATGAAGAACCGGGAAATAGAGCCGGGCTCCCGTATTGACAGCGAGTCAGTGATAGACTTGGTCGTAGGTCTCAACAGTGATGCAGCTGGGACCTATGTACCTGAACTTATTGGTCTGAAGAGGCTTAGCGCCGTGGATGCTATTCATGATAATTCTCTCAACCTTGGCAGGATAAAGTTCGACGACAGCGTCAAAACCTATGAAGACAGCCTGAATGCAGTTGTCTATAAACAGGAACCGGAAGTTGCGGACCAACCGCTTGCAATGGGTGAGACCGTAAGCATTTATTTGACAATCAACCCTTCACGAATCCCCGTCAGAGAATAGAGATGAGCGCAGGTTTTTTTGATTACGACGAAGATCCGATAGAAGATTTCGATTCGGCTAGTGTAGGTGACGAGGTCGCTTATGAGGATGAGCAGCAGGAGATGTTCGAGCATTACCGCTTTGACATCGCTTCCGGTCAGGTGCCGATGAGGGTGGACAAGTATCTGGCAACTCACATGGAATATACTTCCCGCCACCGTATCCAGCTGGCTATCAAGGCTGATTATATCCGGGTCAATGACAAGGTGGTGAAAGCCAACTACATAGTCCGTCCGGGGGATGTGGTGACTTTTGTAATGCCCTACCAGAGGAGGGGACTGGAGATTCTTCCGGAGAATATACCGCTCAACATTGTGTATGAGGATGATGACGTGCTTGTGTTGAACAAGGATGCCGGTATGGTGGTTCATCCAGGACACGGGCATTTTTCCGGCACTCTGGTCAATGCTCTCGCCTATCATCTTGGTATATCGCAAGGTCCTGATGCTGAGGATGAAAGGATGGGTGTGCTGGTCCATAGGATAGATAAGGACACATCTGGTCTGCTTGTCGTAGCCAAGAATGACGAGGCACAGTTGAATCTGGCCAGACAATTCTTCGTTCATTCCATAGAACGTCGTTATGTTGCCATAGTCTGGGGAAATCTCAAGGATGATGAGGGTACTATTACCGGCAATATAGGCCGTGATCCCAACGACAGGATGCGCTTCAAGGTCTTTCCTGAGGGTGACCATGGAAAACATGCAGTGACCCATTAT
>JALFNZ010000141.1 GCA_022774085.1 Bacteroidales bacterium | reverse complement strand
GCTGTTCAACCATAGCATTGACGAACTCATAGAGATGATGAAGCCGTGGTATGACAACTATTGCTTTGCCAAGGCCTCTTATGGGAAGACAACAATGTACAACTCTTGCATGGTTCTGTATTTCGTGGACAATTATATCCGTAATAATGGTCAGGCTCCTGATTACATGATCGAGGAAAACATCCGCGTGGACTACAACAAACTCCGCATGCTCATCCGCAAGGACAAGGAGTTCGCCCACGATGCTTCGGTGATTCAGACCCTTGTGAATCAGGGATTTATCACAGGGGAACTGAAGACCGGATTCCCGGCGGAGAAGATTGGCGACCCGGACAATTTTGTCAGTCTGCTGTACTACTTCGGCATGGTCAGCATAGACGGCACTTATAAAGGAAACACCAAGCTATCGATTCCGAACGAGGTCGTCAGGGAGCAGATATTCAGCTATCTGCTTGACACCTACCGCGACGCATCATTGGAGAGGGATGACTATGACAAAAACAGGCTTGCTCAGGAGATGGCCTGGGACGGAGACTGGAAGCCGTTCTTCGAATACATAGCCGAGTGCATGGGGAGGTTTGCATCCCAGCGGGACAAGCAGAAAGGCGAGGCGTTCGTGCATGGGTTCACCCTTGCGATGACCTGCCAGAACCGCTTCTGGAGGCCGATTTCCGAGCTTGACAACAAGCAGGGCTATGCAGACATCTTCCTCTGCCCTCTTCTTGACATCTTCAAGGACATGGAGCACAGCTACATAATCGAGCTGAAATACGTAAAGAGCAGCGAGCAGCGAAGCCGCATCGAGTCGGCCCGTGAGGAGGCTGCGGCGCAGGTGAGCCGTTATGCTGAAACTGAAGCCGTCCGCGAAGGCGTGCGCACAACCACCCTCCACAAAATCATCACCGTCTGGTACGGCACCGAAATGGCCGTCTGCGAGGAGGTAATTTAATGTTGCAAAAGACTACAGACAATTCTCTGCAAGAATATCCTGCACAGGAGCATCATCAGCAGCAGAATAAATTTGAAAAAAACTGCCACAAATAGAGGATTTTAAGTAAATTTGCCGCAGAATTTCATTTAATTACATCAAGAAGATATGAGAAAACACATTGTAGCTGGAAACTGGAAAATGAACACTACAGTTCCAGAGGGCGTAGAGCTCGCAAAAGCAGTAGTTGCAAAATCAGCAGAAGTTCCTGCTGACGTTGAACTTGTCATCGGTACTCCATTCACTCACCTTTACCCGGTAAACGAGGTTGTAAAAGGTACTCGTGTAGCTCTCTCTGCAGAGAACTGCGCAGATCACGCAAAAGGTGCGTACACCGGTGAGATTTCTGTTGATATGCTTACTTCAGTTGGCTGCGAGTACACCATCCTCGGACACTCAGAGCGTCGCCAGTACTACGGTGAGACTGATGAGAAACTCGTTGAGAAGACTAAACTTGCTCTTGCAGCCGGTCTGAAAGTTATCCTCTGCGTAGGTGAGAACCTCGAGGAGAGAGAGGCAGATAAGCATTTCGCTGTTTGTGAGGCTCAGACAGTCAACGTACTGAAAAACTTCACAGCTGAGGACATGAAGAATGTCGTTATCGCTTACGAGCCTGTATGGGCTATCGGAACAGGCAAGACTGCAACTGCAGAGCAAGCTCAGGAGATTCATGCTTTCATCCGCAAGACTCTTGCTGACCTCTTCAATGCAGAGGTTGCTGACCAGATGAGCATCCTTTATGGCGGAAGCTGCAAACCATCAAATGCAAAAGAGCTTTTCGCCTGCCCTGACATTGACGGTGGCCTTATCGGTGGAGCAGCTCTCAAAGCTGACGATTTCATCGGCATCGCTCTCTCATTCTAATTCCATCAACAAAGCACAAACGAGGCTGGCATCATTCAGATGCCAGCCTCGTTATTTTTCCGCAGAATATAATTAAAGTCTATCTTTGATTATGAAATAATAAACAGCAAGTCCGATCCAGCAGCACATTATTCCTGCAAGCCAAATCCAAAATCCGATTATTATAATTTGTAATTAGTTGTTATTTCTTAGGTAGTCCTGACGTACGTCATCATAGAATGCCGCCTGGGCTGTCTGCACGTAAGGGGCCAGCCACAGGAAACCGATTCCTAAAGTTAAGACACAGAGAATCCACCATCCTATGAAACTGAGGTGAAGGTAGAAAAGGTCGAATTTTCTTCCCTTCATCATCTTTATGCTGAGGTTGACAGCCTCATTTGCAGACAGTTCCGGATTGTCCTTTAGGATATAAGGAGTCATTGCATAGGCATAGGCCTTGACAATACCCGGAATAATGAAAAGCAGGCACCAGAGAAAACAGAATATGCACACAAGAAGAAGGCCCCATACATTGCGGAGGTAGCTGTTGAATGATTCCTTGAAAAGATTGTGTACACAATCAGTATCTCCGTTGATATAAAGTCTCTTGAATGTATTCTGATAACCAACGAGCAAAGGATACAGAACAAATAGCACAATGATGCCGCCGGCTCCGCTGACATACAGAGGATTAACAAAATCCAATGCTATCTGGCCGAGTGCTGACATATTGCTGACCACCTGTGGAGTCATAACGATGTAAAGGAGCAGCATCAGGACGATAGTGCATAGCAAGGCAGCCGCCCACCTTCCACGAAGGGCTTCCAACGCGGCATTTTTGTATTCCTGATTAGTTTTCATAAGCCTAAAATTTAATATTTAATGTCAATCTGTGCAACGAAATTATCCATGCAGAAATATGGTTCGACAGCCGGATTGGTAGAGATAACCTCAAAATCGATGGCATCTACGTTTCCAAGAGCCTGCAAGTCGAAAGGTGTCCATTTGGAAACTATTGAATCCTTTTCAGACGTAAATTTTGCAAGTTTGATTGAAGCCTTTCCAGTAAGTTTGTCTGCAAGATATCCCTTTGCCCTGACTACAAGACTGTCACCATCCTGGAAATTCTCCTTTATCTGATGGGCAACCTTCTCAGAATTGGCAACATAGCAGCCACTGACAGTACAAGTACCATAACTTTTTGCAAGAAACATAATGGAATGCTCAGGCATCATCTCCTTGCTTGCATTGTCATAGAAAACAGAATAACAGTTTCCCTTGTCCTTACCTAGCAGATAGGAACGGAAATAATTCAAAGGAACTGTTTCAGTTGCTTCAGCCCTTCCGCACATGGTCGAAATCATGAATCCTCCAAGGTAATCTTTTTCCTGGTTGGCTTTCTGCATGAATCCCACATCATACCAACCGTAGCCACCTTGACCGACATTGTCCCTGATAAGGCTGTCTGCATCGGCAGTGGCACCGGAATAGGTGAAAGAAGCGATAATGGTGTATTTTTCCTGATTGCTATATTCAGAAAAGCAAGACTGGAGCATCACAAATGATGCAAGGGCGATAAGAACAAATTTAAAATATTTCATCATCTATAATTTACATGAATTGCAAAGATAACAAATATTATTATATTTGGGAATTTGGAATTCCTAATATACTATATCAGCAACATAGGTTGCCGGTCCGGTAAGCCAGATATCAGAGAAAGATAGACCATCCGCTGATGGAATAAAGTCCACGGCAAGGGCATCCCTCTTCGCCTGCACTTCAAACCTCACCCTTTCAGATGATGTACCCTGACAAGTACGATGCCCGTGAACATAGGCAGCCAAGCACGAAGCGACAATACCGGTACCACATGCAAATGTCTCATCCTCAACACCTTTCTCATAAGTTCTTACCTTCACTCCATTGGGAACCAGCTCCACGAAATTCACATTGGCTCCAAAGGGCTGGAGCTCTGCCCCATTATATCTGATTTCACGTCCATGTCCGGTAACAGGAAAAGTCTCCAAAGCAGAAACCATGCGTACGAAATGCCTTGTCCCGGTATCAAGGAAATAGCCGTCAGAAGGCACATCCACTCCGGTAAGCTTCTGGTATTCATAAAATTCCGAAACATCTTTCATTTTCAGACGGACAGTCTTGGAGGCGTTGTTGAAATGGCCGTCACTGCCATCTGAGCCGTCGCTGCCATAGGAAAGAATCTCTGCCTGATGATCTCCATCAGCCGCCTCGAAATGAAAATTGCTTATACCGCAATCGGCTGCAAAAGCGACGATGCAACGGCCTCCATTGCCACACATCATCCCCCCGGAACCATCAGAATTGAAATATACCATACGGAAATCATAATCATCCGATTTCTCCAGAAGCATCAGACCATCCGCCCCGACACCATATCGGCGATCACATATATTCTGAATTTCAAGACAATGCTCATTTCCTTCATTGTCCCGGAATTTCAGAACACCGTCCTCATGTATGATGGCTCCGTCCCTGTTGTCGGCGATAAGAAAATCATTCCCAGCGCCCTGATATTTATGAAAAATCATATAAATCAATCATTTAGACATTTCATTTATCTCCTCGGCGAGAAGGCCGGCAAGGATTTTCACACCAGTTTCAATCTTTTGGGGCGACATGAATGAGAAATTCATCCTCATTGTGTTAAGGCCGCTGCCATCCGGGTGAAAGAACGAACCGGCAACATAGGCGACTTCGGCCCCAAGGGCCTTGTCGTAGAATTTCACGCTGTCGAAGCCTTCCGGCATGGTGAGGAAGAGGAAAAGCCCCCCTTCCGGATGGGTCCAGGTTACACCCTTTGGCATATATTCCTGAAGTAGTGACAGGAGAAGGTCGCGTTTGCTTTTGTATAATGCTATGGTTTTCACCAGATTGGCGTCCAACTTGCCCGAGGAAAGAAACTCTGCTGCCACATACTGGTCGAAAACCGGAGGGCAAAGGTCGAGGGACTGCTTGCAGACATAGATTTTGTCCAGAATCTCAGGATTTGCAAGGATCCATCCGAGTCGGAATCCGGGAGCGAAAATCTTCGAGAATGAGCCAAGATGAATGACAGTGTCCGGAGCGAGGGAATACATGGTCGGGACATGCTCGCCTTCGTAACGGAGCTCCCTGTACGGACTATCCTCAATTATCAGAAAGCCATGATTCTGAGCAAGTTCCACAAGGATTTCCCTTTCCTCGAGCGAAAGGGTCTCGCCAGAAGGATTCTGGAAATCCGGAATCATATACAGGAACTTTATCTTCTTTCCCTCACTTTCGGCATTCGCAACGGCTTCCTCATAACTTGCTCTGAATGACTCGATTGTAGAAGCGTGACGGATTCCTCTTATGTCAGCACGATATGAGCAGAAGGACTGGAGCGCTCCCAGATATGAAGGGTTGGATGTGAGAATCACATCTCCCGGGTCCACAAGAATACGGGTGCACACGTCAATTCCCTGTTGGGAAGAAGAAGTAATCTGCACACGGTCGATGCTCACGTTGCAGCGTCTGGCCACAGCTTCACGCAGACAGGTCACTCCCTGGGTAGCCCCATATTGGAAAGCATTTCCTCCCCACTTGGTGATGACTTCCGACATTGTCTGACGGATATCTTCGAGCGGGAAGGTCTCTGCAGAAGGGTAACCTCCTGCAAATGAATAGATTGAATTCAGGTCAACCTTCTTGAATATTTCCCTGACGGGAGAACGGAAGAAATTGCCTGTGTCCTCGGAGAACATTCCAGAATAGTCAATTTGAGTCATAGCCTATCTGAGCATGTCTTCGAGTGTAATCGATCCGGATGTCTTGGCGTCGCGGTATTTGATTATGACCGGACAATAGAGGTGGATTCCCATCTGGGCACCTGGGCCTTTGCTGACCGGCCTGCTGCCGGCAACGACTACTGCTCCGGATGGAACTGTGATGCAACCGTTTTCCCCGGCACGGATGTATTCCCCTGTTGATGAGTCGAAAATAGCTGTGGATGAATTGATTATCACACCTGTACCTATGACGGCACCCTCCTTGACTACCGTACCTTCATAGATGCCGCAGTTTCCTCCGATGAACACATTGTCCTCGATAATGACAGGAAGGGCCCCTACAGGCTCAAGGACTCCACCGATCTGCGAAGCTGCGGAAAGGTGCACGTGCTTTCCAATCTGGGCACATGAGCCCACAAGTGCATGTGAATCAATCATAGTTCCCTCATCTACATAAGCTCCTATATTCACGTATGCCGGAGGCATCATGATAACTGAAGGGGCGAGGTAGGCTCCCACACGGACGCTGCTTCCCCCCGGAACGATGCGCACACCGTCCTCTGCAGTGAATTT
This sequence comes from Bacteroidales bacterium, assembly GCA_022774085.1. GTDB lineage: Bacteria > Bacteroidota > Bacteroidia > Bacteroidales > UBA932 > Cryptobacteroides. The sequence goes on along the minus strand of JALFNZ010000141.1, from coordinate 10,027 downwards.
GCGTGCGGGGATGGTGTCTTTGTCGAAGAATGAGAATTGTCCCTGACTCATGTCCGTGAGGCGGCCGATACGGAAGCCTGCAAGGATTTCTTCTTTGACCTGAGGATTGACTTTCCACTGACCGTCCACTTTTTCGGCCACTCTTACTTTACCGCACTCAAGATCACGGCAAAGCTGGTTGAATTTATCTTTTTCTGTCATTATTCTTGCTGTTTTGCCGGAAGACTCCGGCTATTTAGGTTCTACAAAAGGCCCAAATCCCTGACTGTCTGCTCCATCAGCGCGTATGTCTTGTCTGTTGCAGGTACCAGTGGCAGACGGAACTCATTCTCTATCAAGCCCATAGCAGCCATTGCAGCCTTCGCGGGGATAGGATTGCTCTCCACAAAGCAGTTTCTGAACAAAGGAGTGAGCATATCATTCAGCCTGTGTGCGTTTTCAAAGAAACTTCCCTGGATAGCCCGGACAAAACGGACCATAAGTTCAGGTGCGATGTTGGATGCGACGCTTATGATGCCGGCTCCTCCATTCTCCATCATCCACAGGGTGTCGTCATCATTTCCGCTTAGCACCTGGAAGTCCTTCGGAGCATTGCGAAGAATCTCCTCAATCTGCGCACGGTTGCCTGATGCTTCCTTGATGGCTGTGATATTCTGGATTTCAGCAAGACGAAGAGTGGTCTCGGCATTCATGTTCGAGCCCGTCCTTCCCGGTACATTGTAAAGAACAATCGGCTTGTCAGTGGATTCCGCCACAGCCTTGAAATATTGATATTGTCCTTCCTGAGTGGGCTTGTTATAATATGGCACTACTATGAGAAAGGCATCAACTCCGTATGGTTCAAGAAATTGCATACTCCTCTGAGTATGTTTGAGGGAATTTGTTCCGCCTCCCACCATAATCGGTTTTCCTGCAGAATGTTCCTTTGCTATCTGAAGAATGCGGATTTTTTCATCATCTTCCAGACATGGGGTTTCTCCTGTTGTGCCAAGCGGAACCAGAACATCTATGCCGGCTTCGACCTGACGGTCAACAAGTCTGGCATATGCCTCATAATCCACCTCTGTGTGGCTGAACGGGGTAATCAGTGCCGTTCCGCAGCCTGACAAATCTATCTGTGTCATAATCCTTTGAATATTATATCCTTAAATTCATGCACACCCGCAAGGTCATCAGTTTTGAGGGCTGCTGCCACGGCTCCTGCTGCAAATCCCTCGCGGGAAAAGGCCTCGTGAGTCATGGTGATGCGGTCATTGAAGCCTTCGAAGCCAAGGGTGTGGATACCGGGAATTTCACCGCAACGGACTGACTGGATGTCCGGGCGCATCCCCGACTGGTCCTCAACGATGTCGGCAAGTGATTTCGCTGTGCCGCTCGGAGCATCGAGTTTGTGGCAATGATGCATTTCCACAATGTACGGGCTGTAGTCTCCGGCTTCTCCCAACATCTTTGACAGAAGGGCTGAAACCGCAAAGAATACATTCACTCCGATGGAGAAATTGCTTGCCCAGATCATTGTCGTGCCGCAGTTCTCGAAATAAGAGATGACCTCGTCCCGAATATCTGCCCAGCCTGTGGTTCCCACGACCACCGCCTTGAAATTCTCTGCGAGAAATTTGTAGTTTTTGCGGAATGCATCAGGAGTGGTGAAGTCTATGCAGACACAATCCTTTGTCCTGGACGGATCCTCTTCAGTGACATTTTCGCTCCATCCTGCATATTCGAGATTTTTGGAAAGAACGATTTTCTCGACCATCTTTCCCATTCTGCCATATCCGCTTATGAAGATTTTCATGATTCTGAGGTTTAATTTGCGGTACTACATGCCTTCCGGCTCTTCCGGTTGTTCGAAAAGATGATGGTGCAGGTCCTGTACGATTTCCGTAAGTTCCTCTCTGTCAACAACAAAGCTAATATTGACAAAAGATGCTCCCTGAGATATCATATAGACATTGCATTTCTTCAGAGGTGCAAATGTTTTCTTAAGCATACCGTTGAGACGGACAATGTTCTTTCCTATTACAGACACCTGTGATTTGTCGTCATCCACAATGACGTCGGCAAATTCGGAAAGCTGGGCAACCACCTTGTCGATTTTTTCAGTTCCATCAACAGTAACGGAGATATTGGCCTCGGAGGTACTGATCAGGTCAACAGAGACCTTGCTTTCGCTGAATATTTCAAACACACGGCGAAGGAAGCCGGAGGTGTTGATCATGCGGGTGGAGAATATGTTGATGACGCGGATGTTTTCCTTGAATGAAACTGATTTTACTCCGTCTTCGATGAGTTCGTTGCGCAGGATGGCTGTTCCCTTGTTCGACGGATTCATTGAATTGAGCACATAGATAGGGATATTTTTCTTTACAGCAGGCTCAATTGTGAGCGGATGGAGAACTTTTGCTCCGAAATGAGCCATCTCGGCTGCCTCTTCAAAGGATATTTTCTCCAATTCCTTGGTATTCTGTACACGGCGTGGATCTGCTGTGCGTACACCATCAACGTCTGTCCATATTTCGATTCTTTCTGCATCGATGGCCATTCCGATAAGAGATGCCGAATAGTCAGAGCCACCTCTGCCGAGGACTGTCTGTTCACCCTGAAGGTTGGATCCGATGAATCCCTGGGTGATGACTGCATCCATACCCTTGTATGCCTCTGATATGATGCCTGGTACACGCGCGCAGATTTCTTCTGAGATTGGTTCACCTTTGAGATACGATTCGCTGGTAATCATCATCTTACGTGCATCTATAAAATTTGTTCTGATGCCTTTGGCGTTCATTGCGAAGCAGATGATGGTAGAAGAAAGTATCTCTCCGTTTGAAATGATGACAGCTTTGTTCCTGTCTGAAAGTTCGCCAAGAGCGCATACTGCACTGACAAGGTCAGCTAGGGAGTCGCAGATTTCATTTACTCTGGCCTCGGCCTGTTCACAAAGAGCAGGGCTCTGCTCCAGAAGTTCACGGACAAGATTGATGTGCCTTGAACGTATCTGGCCCAGTAGTTCTTCTGTCTGGACCTTGTTCTTTGACGCAGCCGCATCTGCAATCTTGTAAAGGAGGTCTGTCACTTTTGACAATGCGGACACTACTACTACAGGTTTCTGGTCAAGCTTTCCACCCACTATGAAGATGGTACGGGTGATTGCTTCAAAGTTTGCGACGGATGTGCCGCCGAATTTCATTACTATCATTTTACGTCTATTTGTTAATTATTTCATACATTTTCACATAGTTGGCAGTTGCTTGTTCAAGATCTGCCAGCGTAACGAACTCACGCGATGTGTGCGCCACAAGGATTGAGCCAGGGCCACACAGACACCTTTTAGTAAAATTGGTCAGTTGAGGAGCATCACTGCCGAATGCAACCGGCTTTGTATCAAAGCCTTCCAGCACCTCATAACGGGTAGGAGAGTCTCCGCCGAAGGCTTCCACCTTCATTGCCTTCTGCCATGGGGCAACGTCCTTTGCAACCAGATCAGAGCCATCTGCCGCATGCCTTCGTCCGAATCTCAGACGGGCATCCTCCCCTGCCATGTTTTTCATCACATTGCTCACCATCTGGTCGGAAGCAAAGGTTGTCCTGAAATATACTCGGCAACTCAACTTCTCACTCAAAATGTTCTGAGGGTTGTCGCTGGTGAGCTTTCCGATATTCCATGTAGTGGGGCCAAGTGTCTCATCTTCAGGGAATTCAACAGACCTGAGGGCATTTACAAAGTCATTGAACATCAGGATGGCACTCTCCCCCTGCGAAGGATATCCCGAATGAGCAGCCTTACCTGTAAAGGTTACTTCGAATGATTTCGTGCCTTTACTGGCAGATGCCATGGCATTGTCCGTAGGTTCACCGACAATAACCCACTCCGCACCTGGATGTACCTGCCTGAAAGCCTTTGCTCCGAATGAACCGGTTTCCTCACCCGACAGGAGCAGAAGGCCGAAACCATCAAGACCTTCCTTTTCCAGACGCAGGCATGCCTGATACATAGAAAAAATCTGCCCCTTCGCGTCACATGTGCCTCGTCCTCTGAATTCCAGGATATTTCCTTCAGCATCTCTTTCTATTGAAGGTGGAATATAAGGCGGCACAGTGTCCAGATGGGTGCAGAATATCACTTTGGGCTCTCCCCAGCTCAGAAGCAGGTTCTCCTGCTGTCTGTATCCTTCGTCGCAGGACATCGATTCCACAGGGAATCGCTCAATCCTGCATCCGGGACTAGCAAGCCTATGTACCAGATAATCAGCGAATTCCCCCTCCTTTCCGGTGGTAGAATCCACATTGAGCATATCTATGAAAAGTTGTATATCCATTTTTCTAACCACAAAAAAGGCAGTCTCACAAAGGGGACTGCCTTATATTGCTATAATTCAATTTATCGAACCATATTGACAACAAAATCCCCAAACAGAACATAATCCTGTTTTATGCACTTGGAATTGCGTTTGGAGAAAGCCATCATATACCTTTTTCTTTACAACCTACAAATTTATGAAACTTGCAGCACAATAACAAATATTTTTATTCAGGGATATACAATCTCGCCCTATTCAGCGCTTCCTGACAAGGGCGAGATCTGCCAGTACTATGGCCGTCATTGCCTCCACCACCACCGGAGCCCTGAGTGCAAAACATACATCATGCCTTCCGGGAACGGAGAGTACATCGGGAGCATCTTTGGCTACATTCCATGTTGTTTGCTCCTTACGTATGCTTGATGTCGGTTTGAATGCCACACGGAAAACCACAGGGGCACCATTGGAGATACCGCCATTCACTCCGCCGGCTCCGTTCTTCAGCGGTCTCATATCTTCTCCTAAAGGGTCATTGTGCTGTGAGCCTTTCATTCTGGCCGCCTCAAAACCATCTCCGAATTCAACTGCACGAACTCCCGGAATTGCAAAGACAGCATGGGAAATCAAGGACTCCACACTGTCCCAGAATGGTTCGCCATATCCTATGTCAAGGCCTTCTACCTTGCACTCAACGATGGCACCAAGGGAGTCTCCCTCGCGTATAGCCTGGTCAAGGGCATCCTGCCATTTGTCTGAATCTGATTTGGGGATGCCGCCAAGTTCGATTATTTCTGCCTTAATGCCATCAGTTTCCACATGAGTCTGGTCTGAAGCTGTTGCTTCTGCAAGGATTTTCCTGGCTATTGCTCCGGCTGCCACGACCGGAAGCGTGATTCGTCCTGAGAAATGTCCGCCTCCGCGATAATCCTGGAAGGAAAACCATTTCACTGCTGCAACTGCGTCTGCGTGACCGGGACGCGGCATATCGAGCAGAATGCTGTAATCCTTGGACTTCGTGTTTGTATTGGTAAAAAGTATGGCAAGCGGGGCTCCTGTGGTATAGCCCTGATAGACTCCGCTGACTATGCTTGGCTGGTCTGCCTCGATTCGCGGAGTGGTGCCTTTGGCTCCGCTTTTCCTGCGTAGTATGTCGGTCATAAGGTCTTCTTCCGACAACTGGATTCCGGCAGGCACGCCGTCCAGGACGATGCCAATCTGAGGTCCGTGAGATTCTCCGAATATGCTGACCCGGAAATTTCTTCCAAAAGTATTCATTGTTTCAAATGTTTCCTGTGTATATTCCGGCCCGTTGGTTGGGCTCAGTTGTGAGTTTCAGGCAAGGGCTAAGGTAAAGGTTTCAAAGAAATCAGGGAATGACTTGCCCACGCACAGGCAGTCATCAATCTCTACCGGACTGTCTGCCCCGAGTTCCGCCACCTTCAATGCCATCGCCATCCTGTGGTCATGGTGCGAAGTGAATTTACCGCCTTTGAGCAGACCCGGGCACGTGGTTCCTTTCTGGGATGATCCCGCATGAGCCAACAGGCGCTGAGCAAGCGTATATCCTTCAATTACAAGCACATCCCCCTCGACAGATGCATTCACTCCCATCTTTGTGAGCATCTCCAGGATAGCTCCAGCCCTGTCACTCTCCTTATTTGACAGACGGCCCACTCCCGCAATACGACTGGTTCCGCTGCAGAATGCAGCAAGCACGGAAATAATCGGGAAGAGGTCAGGACAATTGGATGCATCCACTTCAAATGCGTTGAGCGGTGCCCTTTGGGCCGTGATGCGGCCTGTCTTTCCGTCAGTCTGTGACAGGCTGGCTCCGGCATCCATCAGAATGTCCATGATAGACAGGTCTGCCTGAAGTGAAGTTGTATCCAGGCCGTCTATTTCCACTTTTCCAAAGAGCGATCCAAGGACAAGGAAATTGGCTGCTGCACTCCAGTCACCCTCAAGGTCAATGTCGGCGGCTTTGTATTTCTGCCCGCCCTTAATCTTGAATACCAGTTCCGTACAAAGTGACCAGTCTCCGTCAGACTCCAGAAAGTCACGTCCTCCGAGCATCTCGTTGGCGATCTTGATTCCGAATTTCTTGAGTACTTCCAAGGTTATGAACATATATGGAATGCTCTTCGGTCCTGTCACGGTCAGATTCGAGTTCTTCTGGGCGAAAGGCAAGGCCATCAGCAGTCCGGAAATAAGCTGTGAGCCATGTTTTCCCGACACTTCCGCTTTGCCTGCGGAAAGGGAACCGTGAATAGCCAGAGGAACCTTGACCGCTGCAAGGTCTTTATTTTCAGGAGCTTCATTGGTCAATGACGATCCGAAAGCCTGCATGATTTCCTGCGCACCCATGAGCGGACGTCCCAAAAGTGTTTTCTCTCCTTTAACCATAATGTCACCTGTGGAAAGCTGGGCAAGGATAGGAATCATCATCCTGGTAAGCAGGCCTGATTCACCGACAAAGAGTTCGGAAAGGTCGAGCGAGCCAAGCGAAGCAGATATTCCTCTGATCGTCAACTCACTGCCATCTCGCTGAACTTCTGCTCCCAGCGCTCTTGCCACATTCAAGGCTGCCTCATTGTCTCCGCAGGAAGAGTAGCCGCGCAGATGTGAAACGCCGTCGGCAAGGGCCGCCGCAATGATGGCTCTCTGGGCATAACTCTTTGAAACAGGCATCTTTACTGCATTGAGTGTTTCAAGTGAAAGGGTATCATAAAGTGTTCTGGTGCCGAAGCTGAAATTTCCGTACAAGGTCTGTTTCATAAGTTCAGCCGGCCATTGTCCAGGAGCTGCCGCATCTTCTTCCGTAAGGGCCGCATAAGTATATGGCGAGCCGAGTGCAAGACAGTCCATACGTGTCCGGCGTCCCGCTTCTCCCATGCAGAATGCTATCAGACGGCCTTTGGCTCCATATTTCTTATACAGTGACATCACGCGGCTGCAGTCCTCGGGGGAAGATGCCGTTGTGACCAATTTCACGATGTCGGCGCCGTGGAAACGGCATTTGTCAACCATGGATTCCAGTTCTTCGGTTGAAGCTGTAAGATTGAAATCATGGTACGAACGGATGAATACAGTTCCGTTTTCATGGGCGCACTGACGTACTCTTTTGGACATTTGCTTGGGTGCTTCAATTTCCACGTCAACATACCTCGCCCCGGCTTCCACTGCCCTGCAAAGGCGTTTTTCTGCCATCTGGGCAGCTCTTATCTGACGGCTTTGTTCTGTCAGGCTTCCGTCAGAAAGGCTTGGCTCGGTACTGATGAGAGTGTCTATCCTGCACGTTGCGACCAGAGGGACATCTGACGAAAAGCATTCATCTATCTGTGCCATCGTCATCTTGCATGAATCCAGCCGTATTTCAGCCATTTCACACTGACGGAGGATTTCAAGCACTTCTTCAAAGCTTTTGTTCTGTATGGTTGTACAAATCATTTTTTACTTCATTATTTCCGCAACGTGGGTTGCAGTCAGGTCAAGTGTAGTTACATTACCGATGGACAGCGGCAGGACAAAATGGATAATTCCACCCTCGGCTTTTTTGTCCTTTGTCATGATTGGTACCATTTCCTCTATTGTGAACGGGCAATCAACCGGCATTTTGCATGCACGGAAATCCGCTTCAAGAGTTGCAGCGAGTCCTTTTGCCACATTAATATCCTCATTCTCAGCCGATACTGCTTCTGCAAGACGGGCTGCCAGTATTATGCCCATCGATACGGCTTCTCCATGGGTGATGTCGTATTCCAAAGCTTGCGATGCGGTTTCCGAAGTTATCATTTCTTCTGCCTTTCGTCGTGCAAGCGTTTCTATGGCATGAGCGAAGGTATGGCCAAGGTTCAGGAGCCTCCTGCGTCCTTTCTCGAATTGGTCGCATGACACGACTTCAGCCTTGACGCGGGCTGCGGCTTCAATCAGTTCTTCGAGAAAGTCTGTCTCATCACTGTACGAAGATATATAATCGCAGGCTTTGGCATAGTTGCCGTTATCGCTGATTATGAATGTCTTGAGCATTTCCGCTGCTCCGGATAAGAAATCTCGTCTGGGAAGGCTGTGCAGTACATGAGGATTCAGGTAAGTGAATTCCGGCTGTCTGATAACACCGATTATGTTCTTGTATTTATCAAAGTTAACCCCTGTTTTACCTCCGATTGCCGCATCGACCTGGGCGAGAAGGGTGGTAGGGACATAGGCGAAACTGACTCCGCGTTTGTAGATTGAAGCGGCAAATCCTGTCATGTCTGTGGTGATGCCACCTCCGATTGCGAGCACCAATGCATCTCTGTCTGCCCCATTTTCAAGCAGCCAGGCACATATTTCCAGAACAGTGTCCATGACTTTGCCCTGTTCAGAAGCCTTTATAGTCAGCAGTGGTATGCCTCTGGCAGCCAATACATCGGCCATTGAGCACAGGAATGAGGATTTGTCCAAAACATTGTCGTCAGCTACTGCAAAAATGTGCATATATTGCCCCAAGGCAGCCATCAAGGCTTTACCAGATGGGTCGGAGTCGGTAATAATGTTGCAGATTCCTGTATTTTCCATAGCAGATATATGCTGATTTCAGGTTTAATTTAAACGAATCTCGCAAATATAATCATTTTGATTTAAAGATGTTGTCCGTATTTCAATTTGTTTGTAACTTGCAGCACTTATGAAAAAGAAATCATTTGCATTATTAATAGTCATGGGGCTGATGGCCGGCGGGATTTATTGCCATGCAGTTCCCAAAGCCATAAAAATATGGGACAAACATGGCAAAGGGCGCAATTCAGCCGTCATAACTGCCTATCCATCAGATGCAGACACGGCAGCAACTGCCGTGATTGTCTGCCCAGGAGGCAGTTATTTCTGGCTCGACAAGAAGAACGAAGGGCACGATGTTGCCAGGTGGCTCAATTCCAAAGGGCTTGCTGCATTTGTTCTGGAATACCGAGTGGCCGGTAAGATCAATTTTCCCTGTCCATTAAGGTTCCTTTATGACGGGAACAGGTTCCCAAGAATGTTGGAGGACGTCCAAAGGGCAATATCACTGGTGAGATCCGCGGCTGAGGAATATGGTGTTAATCCAAGTCGTGTAGGTGTTATGGGCTTTTCAGCAGGCGGCCATTTGGCAATGTTGTCGGCGGAGTTCAACTCAGATGAGTATTTGCTATCAGAGGGGTATAGTGTAAATGTACCTTTGAGGCCTGACTTTGTTGTTCCTATCTATCCTGTAGTGACAATGTCCGATAAAAGATATGTTCACAAACGTTCAAGAAGAGGTTTGCTGGGCGATACGCAGATGTACAATGAAGCGCTTCGTGATTCGTTATCACTTGAAAAGCATATCCCGGATGATTGTTGTCCTGTGTTTCTTGTGAACAGTATAGATGACAAGGTGGTAGATTACCATAATTCAGTCATTCTTGATCAGGCTCTCAGCGAGAAGGGAATACCTCATGAATATTACCAGTTCCCGTCAGGCGGGCATGGATTCGGTATAAAGGAAATTGAGTACGAAGGTGAAATATTCGACTGGAAACCATTATTTCTCAAATGGCTCAGCAAGATACGCTAAAGCTCGGACTTGACACCTGCAATACAAAAAACACCCTGACATCGTAAGATATCAGGGTGTTCAAAAAAAGTGGCAGCTACCTACTCTCCCACCTGGTGGGGCAGTACCATCGGCGATGGTGAGCTTAACTTCTCTGTTCGGAATGGGAAGAGGTGGA
>JALFNZ010000140.1 GCA_022774085.1 Bacteroidales bacterium | reverse complement strand
AGAGCATCTGACTGTTAATCAGAGGGTCCCAGGTTCAAGTCCTGGTTCAGGAGCCACTAAAAATCAAGAGGTTACGAGAAATCGCAGCCTCTTTTTCGTTTACATATATGCCCATTTTCAGGCTTCTTTCGGCTCAACGGTAAAACCGGATCAAGTGCAAACCCCTGTGTTATGATTTGGGGTAAAGGCAAGAGTGGTGGAGCAAGAGTAACATTGGCAAATGTCAAGATTTTAAAAAATCAAAAAAAAAGTTCAACGTATCCCATAAATGTGTATTTTCGCAGCCAGTTTGTAGTATTTAATAAATGTTAGAAACCATGAAAAAGTTATTTATGTCTTTGGCAATTGCTTGTGCCATGTTTGCAGCTGCTTCATGCTCATGCTGCAACAACTGCAAGAAAGCTGATGCAGCAGAGGCTGCAGAGTGTACAAAATGTGACGAGAGCACAAAATGCTGCTCAGACTCAACTGCTTGCTGCGCTGATTCTACAGCATGCTGCGACTCTTCAGCATGTGCTGCATGCGAAAAGGCTGATTCTTGCTGCAAGGCTGAGTAATTGAAAAGCAATCCGCAGAGCGGATTCTTATGCCGGAAGATATTGTTCCAAATGGAACAGTATCTTTTTTTATGCCTGTGACTTATGTCATTTTATCAAATGATTTCGGAAAGCTGCCATCTGATGTCACCTCTGCGATTGTCAAAAGGCTCACTGCCGAGTGAACTCCAGCGCCTTATACTGTCAAGTATGTTTTGAGGTGCACCAGGTCTGTCAGGTTTTATTCCGGCATGGAGCAGAAGTGCGCGTACTTCGTTATCTGCAAGGCGGAAATTCAGAAGGAGGTGGCTGCCGGAGTGAGCAATGGCAAATTCCACTTCTGGATTGGCATCCGAACACTTCCAAGTATCCTCTGCAATGGGATGATAAATTCTTTCATATTTCAGACTGGCGTTGATACATTTTCTATTTTTAACTGGAATGACCCGGCGGGTGCCTTGACATCTACGATGTCTCCGGCCTTCTTCCCCATCAATGCCGACCCGATAGGAGAATTACAGGAAATCTTTCCTTCTTCAAGATTCATTTCATGGTGTGTGACTATGGTATATGTCATCCTCTTGCCATTGCCCAAGTGGGTGAATTCAACTTTGCTAAGCAGGCTGATGCAGTCTTTGGGCAGGGCGCTTGTGTCAATGACCCTTGAATATTGAAGGAGTTTCTGTAGAAAGCGGATGCGGCTGATTGCCTTGGCCTGAGCCCTTCTTGCAGCCCTGTATCCGCAGTTTTCGCTCAAATCCCCCTGAGAACGGGCCTCGGCCAGGTCATCTCTGATGCGCGGATACTCAACATCTGTCATATAATTGAGTTCCGCAACAAGTTCATCATATCTTTCCTGTGACAAATATTCCATGATAAATTCCATTTTCCACAAACTTATAAAAAAAAAGGATACGGCAAAACGCCGCATCCCTCAATGTTGAAAATTCTTTAGATTTTTCAAATTATTATCTCTGGGCACCGAATGACTTGTAGGTTTCGGTCTGGGTGAAGATGCCATTCGTAAAGTCTGCGGTTGTAAACGGATTTTCCGTCTTGTTGTACAACCCTTGAGCCGTATAATCATAAATATAGAAGGGCTGAAACAAAAAGGCCCTATGCACAAAAACGGGATTGACTTTTTCAGTCAATCCCGTTTTTGTGCGCATGATAGGACTCGAACCTACACGCCGTGAAGCACTACCTCCTGAAAGTAGCGTGTCTACCAATTTCACCACATGCGCTTCAGAAAAGTGGGACAAAGATAGATAAAAAAAATTAAATCACAAAATCGTAAACATAAACTTTGTCCCACCCTTCCACAGAGATGCTCACTTCACTGCGGGAATAATCTATACCTACAGTGACATCCTTCAAATCAGGAGCTTCCCAATCATAACCACTTGCAGCCATGATTTCACCAAGGGCAAATGTCTTCAGGACATCGCTTCCATCATGGATGTCAAGACATAGTGAACTGTCCAGCTGCCTTGGCAGGAAGACGCGATATTCTCCTTCGCTTGTCTGATAGGCTGCGCAGTAGAACTCCCCTTTGGTAGGAGTCCCATCCGATCTGTATCCATCAACATTTCCCTTGACAGCGAACATGAAAGGAAAACCATCCTCATCTTCGACACATAAGTCCAGACGGCAGAAATTTTTTCTCAGCAGCACCTTTTCCTGTACTGTTTCACAATAGGTATCAATCTGTGCCACATGCATATATACCTGAGGGCAGTCTGACCCCAAAGGAATCTGCATCAATCCTTTCTCAAGGTCAATTCCGTCTATTCCCGAAACTACAGCCAAATTCAAGCTGCCTCTTGGCACCAGCGCAGTATATTCACTCCCGAAGTCTTCAGCATATATTGCATCTGACAGAACAATTTCACCATTTGCAATCCCTGTAACTTCAATGGAATCAATAACTGCAGCATCAAGTTCGCTGAAATCCAGATTCAGTCTGCATGGGCATTCTGTCCTGTCTTCCTTGACAGAACATGCTTCAAACATTGCTGCACCCAGCAACAATGCAAAAAAACTTCGGGTAGATGGTTTCATGATAGTCTAGGTTTGTATCAAATTGTTTCAGATAAGGTTGCTCCAGTTCCCCATTCTTCAATATTAACTTGGATTTGTGCATCCAAAGTAGATATTGGAATATCAGGATCTTCCGAACCAGGTCTGGTAATCAGAAGTGACAGAGAGTATTTCTTGTTCGACTCCACTTTGTTTATTGTGATAGGATAGTAATAATCCTTGCCATCCAGCGTAGTGCAAATCACTATCCTGGTCTTTCTGGCTGACCATGTACCACCGTTTGCATCCGAAGTAGTCGGATTCGGATAGCACAAGAATTTATGCTCTGTAGTATAAGGGTTTAACGATGTGAGAGAATAATCAATCTGATCGTCCATGATGAGGCTGAGAACGGAATTGTCGTTGGAATCTGTAACTCCCATCTTGTTATGCCACAGGGTTGGGGTTGACGTGCCGTCAAGGCTCAGATCTCCGGGGACATTGCTGATCATGATCTTTTTCAATTTGAAAGGCAATGTATTGTAATACTCATGCGAGAAATTAACCAAAACCTTATTTACCAATATCATCGCTGCAGCCCTTTTCACCGGCACTGTCACAGTAGTTCCAGACTGGATTACGGCCTTGGTGATTCCCACCATAATCAGATTGGAAGTGCTGTTTTTGGCCAATGTTGTTGTACGGCTTTTCAATTCAGAGTAATTGGAGACGTTCTGCAATTTGGGGGCGTTGGCAACAGCAATGATATCCTTTTGGCCCTGTGTACATTTCAAGGAAACGGATGTGGCATTGGTCAGATACGCACTATTTTCAATAGTTCCGTCTGTCTTGAACACATACAATTGCAGACTGCTGATATTGCTGTCGCTGATTCCGTTTGTCGTTTTAGTTTCTTCTGTAGGGATTTTGAAAACAATGTCATAGAGATCGTCATTGTTTTGTGGCTGTTCAGCTTCAGCCATCTTTGTGCAACTTGCAAACGACACCATCGCTGCAAGAACAGGTAAATACATTTTTCTCATAATAATTGTTGTTTAAAAAGTGTTACGTTGTTTTATCAATTCATCAAGTTCCGGATCAAGATTAGCTCTGTATTCCATTGACTGGTCATAAGCAATGCTCAATTCCAGATATTTCATTGCTTCCTGCATCTGTCTGGAGCGTGCAAGAAGTACAGCCTTCAGATAGCAGACTTTTGCATTGTCGTCTTTCATCTTGTTGAGCAGTTCCAAAGCCGTATGGTTATAATCGGCAGCCATGAGGGCCAAAGCTGCATTATAGTCTGCATAAGGTCTGAGTATCCTGACGGCTTCCTTGTAGTCCAGATCCTCAAGTGCCCTCAGACCAGACATATACACAGTATCAAGCTCGGAAGTGTGCACTGTATCCTTGACCATTCCTACCCGGTGGAGATGGAAATCAAAACTCACACTGCGCAGTTTCGGATAAATTTTCTCCCTTAGATACCTGTATGTGGAAAGTGTAGATATTTTCTTTTCCAAAAGGTCATAATCTCGGGTTTTGTCCATCAAGTCATGTATCTTTTCTTTCACAGAGACTTCAATCAGCGTATCCGAGGCAACAAGTTTCTTAAGCTGGGGCCAGTTCTCCGGCAGTTCAGCGGTCACCATTCTATCCTTCCATTCATCCGGCACATAGTCACTTATGTACTTCCTCATGGTTTCCGACCTGGCAGCCGACAATCGGCTGTTCGTCTTATATGGTCCCTCCGGTGAACATGAGGCGATGATGACAAGAGAATCAAGGTCAAACTCATTTCTTGAAGCCACATCATCAATACATTTTCGCAGGCGCCTCAGTTCTGAGGCATTGTCACCGATTGCAGTATCCAGTACAGCCTTTCCTTGCTGGAAATCTACCAAGACCTTCGTATTGTCCCTTACCATCCTCTCAAGGACAATTATCCTGTACTTTGGTGTCTTGTCTGCCAATGATGACAATGAACTTATATAATAGGTCAATGGTTCATCAAATGGCAAATCAAATCTCTTTTCACCGTTTTCATACAATTCACCGTTCAGTGTCACCACAACCTTTTTCAGCCTCGGCCGGCTCCTGAATGTATGCACATATCTGTAGGTAAACTCGCCTTGATCGGATACAAGAACAGTATCCAGCCTGATTCCCTCTTTGACAATCGGGTCCCTGACATATTTTGCATACATTCTGGACTTTCTGGCCTTCCTGCTTTCGTTGAGCCTGACCATCAACTGCCTGGTATAGTGCCTCAGAGCTTCCTCCTGGGTGACTCCGAACAAATCCATGGCCTGAGGCTCACTGACAAATGATGAGTCAGTTTTCATCTTGTAGGTCTGGGGAAAATTCCTTTTCAGGAAGATTTCCAGCTGTGCAACACGGATGAAATCCGTGGTATCGGAAATTATGGATGCAATGAAATTGCGATACCTCTGATATCCTCTCATCTGCCTGGCCCTATAGTTTTTTCCCGTTATGAACAACGGGTCAAGCACTGTGGTATCCGAGGCTATCATCATGACAGGGAATATCTTGAGCTTCCAATTGGAATCCGACATGCCGGGAGGAACCGATATGTCAAATTCGATGGAAACATAGCCGAGCCGCTCTGCTACATTTCTGAAACGTGCAGTAACCTTAGATGCACTTATGACATCGGTAGCCACCATTTCTCCAGTGTCAGTATCGCGTATTGCATTCATGATGATTGGGCCATCTGACATTGTCCCTTTGATGCTGTCCACTTTGATGCTCTCAACAGTATCACGCTCAGGCTGCATGTCCTGAGGGACGGACAATCCCATGGTAACCATACCGCGCCTTATGCCATCCATCCTATATGTAGAGGAACATGATACAAGCACCAAAGCCATCAATATCAGATATTTACAATTAGAAAACATAGACCAGTGAGATTACGAAATCATCCGGCAAAAGGAAGTATTTCCTACCGCTCTCCAAAGTCCAGCCACATGTCGGGCAGGAGTATTTTGTGTACCTGGAACCACCTCCCCAGAATCCCAGACCAAATTCGAGGTTTAGCCATGGAGTCAGCATGTGGGTGTATCCCGCGTACAGGCCAGCCCCGATTCTGTCCCCTTCTTCTGTCTGTTCAGACAAAATGCCTCCCATATTATATTCCTGATATCTTATCTTACCGGCGAACCACCATCCAGACCATATATGCCAGGGCCATAGCCGGGCTCCGACCGAATATGATTGCTGTCTGTATTGGAACTGGTCGGCAGTACCGGACTTGAATGTGAAAGGATTATATCTTATGCCGGCTATAACACTCCATCTTCTTGCCACTGCATATGATGCGTCAATATTCAGTGTGCCGAGTTCTGCATATCCCAGCAGATTTGTTGAGAGACTGAATTTTTTGGCGTGCGCAGACCATGCGGAAATCAGGAAGATGGAGATTAAAGTCAGGAGTACATATCTTCTGATTCTATTAGTTTCCATACCTTCCGAATACTTGTTCTATTTCGTTTCTCTTAGCCGGATATGCTGCCATTAGGCTTGTCTTCAGAATCTCTTTTGAGATGACTTCCGGTTTCAAGACACTGAATATTTCCGATGCTGACAATCCCCTTTCATCAAGATATCGGAATATCTGAGGATAGAACCAAAATGAGTTACCGAATGAAGGGAATGATCCACCGTAACGGTCCTTGAACATCTTGCTCTGGAGGTAGTAGGCCCACATTTCTCCAATCTCGCAATATCCTGCCCCATCGGCAGTTCCATCCCCATAGGTCATACCTCCGGATTTGATGTATGAATCGACTATATAATAAATGTATTTGTCCCAAAAATCAGTCCCGACACGTCTGAAATGGCTGGCATGGGCAAGTTCGTGTGTTGTCACCGAATATATTTCCCTGTACTCATCACGGCCTTTTGTTCCGATTGTAAGATCCGGCAGAAAGGCTTCAATAAGAGGAGCATATTTCCCAAGGAACGATGAAAACAGTCCGCTTCTTAATATGGCTCCGTGATGCAGCATCGGGGCGCTGCTCGCTTCCATACCATTGAAAAGCCATATACGTACACCTGATGAAGGTTCATCAATGCCGAGATCCTCTTCCGAGCATCTTGAATAATAGTCGTATGCTGCGTTGTTGACTACACAACGCTCGAACAATTTGGCTTCAGAGTCTTTGGTGACTGTCATGTCTATGCCTTCAGGTCCGGATTTGCCGAGAGTAGATATCGACCCAGGAACCAGAATCAGGTTGAATCCCAATGCAAAGCCTTTCTCATTCTGGAATATGAGCCTGTACCTCAGATCTGCCGCAAAGCTCTTCTGCATGCTGTAGTAGCCATCCCTATCCGTATATGCTTCGGCAAATTTGACAAAAGTATTGCAGGACACCTTCACACCAGCGACACCAAAAGGCTTGCCCCCAAGGCTGTGCTCATCCACAATCGTTATCCTTCCTGAAGGCTTGATCTTATCCTTCTTTGCCTTGGTGTCAGGGTCATCCGACAGACGGTCGGCATTTCCGGTAAGCCTGTATGCCTCCCTTTCAACTTCCTCCCAGTCAATACCGTCAGCTTTGGTATCCTGAGAGTTCTCCGAGATGAAACATGCATCCAGTATTTCGTATCTGATGTCCGGAAACTGAAAGTCACATGGAACTACGGCATATTGCCAAGTCACCTCTCCTTCAGGAATTTCCGGGTCATGGTACCAGTCTCCATCAACTTTGATTGAATAGTCCATAGGATGGTCAAGCATGACTATGCCCATATCTTCCAGCATCCTGTACTGCTGGTCACTCTTCGGAAGGAACCTCACATAATAATCGGTAGCTTTCACTTCGACGCGGTCTGCCTTGGTCGGATAGAGTGAAGCCAGGGCTTTTGTCATGTTCTCTGTCGTGTACGGATTGTCCAGACGCTCACCAAGAACTATCTGCTCATGAGGGATGTTTCTTCCGTACTCATAGTTGATTCCGATATCCGGAGAGATCCCTGTTTTGCTGCATGACACGAATGTCAATGTCACCAGCGATACTTTTAAAATGCCTCTCATATCAATATGTTTTTAATTACGGAGGCAAAATTACCGGGTAATATCCGTGTACCGAAAAAATACACGGATAACGACCAAAAAAGGCCTTAGACGAGTGTCTAAGGCCTTTTTATTCAAAAATTTTGTTGGATTTTGTTACAAAATCAAATAAAAGTCTCTAAAAGAATGTCACAGTCTCCTGTCTTACTGCTGAAAGAATGCTGTTTGCCACACGGCTTACACCGAATCTGAAAAGGCTCTTGTCAATCCAGTCCTGTCCAAGGACGGTCTGGACAATCGAGTAATAACAGAGAGCATCAGCAGCTGTAGAAATGCCGCCGGCAGGTTTGAATCCAATCTTTTTACCTGTCATCTGACAGTATTTCTGAATGCACTCGCACATAATCCATGCTGCTGCCGGTGTTGCATTCACGTCAACCTTGCCTGTTGAGGTCTTGATGAAATCTGCTCCAGCCTCCATTGCAAGGAATGAAGCCTCAGCAATATACTCGGGTTTCTTGAGAAGCCCGGTTTCAAGAATTACTTTCAGGTGGACTTCACGTCCCTGACTTGCAGCAGCCGCATCAATGCACCTGCGCACCTGTCTGATTTCCTCTGAGGCCTTTTCGTAATCTCCTTCAAGGAAAGAATTGAGGGCCAGTACTATATCCACCTCATCAGCACCTTGCAGGACTGCCATTTCACATTCTTTAAGTTTAACCTCCAGAAAACTCTGTGATGAAGGGAAACAAGCCGAAACGACTGTCACATGTACATCTGCATTTTTCCTTGCACCTGCCACTACAGAGGCAAAATTCGGATAAACACAGATTGAAGCCGGCAAGGGCCAGTCAGGATATACTTCGCTGAAGGTATTGACCTTCTCGACCAGTTTTGTTACTGAAGCAGGAGTGTCATTTGTTTTCAATGTGGTAAGGTCCATCATGGAAAAGCATGTCTTGTACACCTTTTCGCTTGCAATGTTGGAAAGGTTGGAAGCTATTATTTCCAAAGAACTTTCAATGGCCTCCATGTCAGGAGTGTAGCCATATTTTTTCAAATAAACGCTCATATTAAAATAGTTTATTCAGACTCAAAACTTCATTTTTGAGTCCATTATTATCGTCACAGGTCCGTCATTCAGAAGTGAAACCTTCATGTCTGCACCGAAGATTCCATGAGCGACTTCTTTTCCGAGTTGGGCTGAAACAAGCTCAAGAAAATGTTCGTACAATGGAATTGAAACATCAGGTTTCGCTGCCTTTATATACGAAGGTCTGTTGCCCCTGGCAGTAGAAGCGAACAATGTAAACTGACTCACCACCATGATATCTCCCCCGACATCCTTTACAGAGAGGTTCATCACGCCTTGTGAATCGTCAAATATCCTCATCCCTGCTATCTTGCGTGCAGTCCAATCCAGATCTTCTTCAGTATCAGCGTCTTCAAACGCTGCCAGGACAAGCAATCCTTTCCCTATCCTGGCTGAATAATTCTCATCCGGAATATCAACTTGCGCCGTGGAAACTCTTTGTATAACTGTTCTCATCAGCCTCTTATCTGTATATTATAACCTTCTGCCACAAGTGGCGCAACATATTCTTGCATTTGTTCAACCGTGCACTTTGACAAGCGTTTGTCAGGTGTTTCACGGTCAATTGTATAGACCATGATTTCTCTCGGATTCGCTTTCCGCACGATCTCATACCAGGCCTTGAGTGCATCCTCCCCTGCAGTATTGAAATCCGGTGATTTCAGGAACATGGTCTGAAGGATGAAGTTTCCCTCGAATTGGCAAAGTCTGTCAACTACCTCTGACAGAGCATAATGACCATTCGGACGGTTGATCATTTCCACCAATTCATCGGAAGACGCATCGATTTTCAGAATCGGATTGTCTATTTTTTTCAGCGCCTCCAACACCCCGGGACGGTCCAGCATGGTCGCATTGGAAAGGACAGACACCTTGGCATCCGGGAAATATTTTCCTCTCAGGCTGATAGTCGCATCCACGATATACGGGAAATCAGGATTCAGGGTAGGTTCTCCATTCCCGGACATTGTGATTGAATCGACCGGCGTACCTTCGGCACAGAGCCGGGAAAAATAAGATTCCAGAGCTTCTTCCACCTCCTTCCCGGTAGGGAACCGCCGCCCGCTAACGGCTCCATCCTTGTTCCATCCGCATTCGCAATAGACACAATCAAAGTTGCAGGTCTTTCCTTTCGACGGGAGTATATTCATTCCCAGCGAATTACCAAGTCTTCTGCTCTTTATAGGACCAAATACTATATCATCAAAATGAAGCATTGTCAAATCAATCTCTTTGAACGGCTTGAGGAAGTAATGCAGCCGTCCTCAGTTATTCCGTCAACTATAACGATACCGGGGCGTTTGCCTTCAGCAAAACTGCCCAGGCTATCATCCTTTTTCAAAAATCTTGCACCGTTGAGTGAAGCCCATCTGAATATTTCAACCATAGGTATGGAAGGGAAATTCTCATGCAGACATGCCAGTTCGGAGATTATGTCCAAATCATCATTGCTTGAAAGGGAATCAGTGCCAACTGTGATATCCAGTCCGTTCTTCCACATAAGCTCAACAGGCGGTAAAGTATTATGTATAAATATATTAGACAAAGGACACAATGCAAAAAACACATGTTCGAATGCTTTTTTCGCAGCATCGATATCGCTTTGAGTCAAACATACATTATGTACAAGCAGCACATTGGCCTTATAAGGAGCCGGTGCCACCCGACCAAGAGTCTCGATAAAATATTCCAGAGATGACCCGCCAGTGACAGGAGGGGTGCTCATTCCTGCCTGTTTTCTATTCTTGTACATTTCTCCCGTGCCTTTCCTGATCAGGTCTTCCTCCTGCTGGCTTTCCTGGGAATGATATGAAAGAAAACCTTTCTCCATTCCTGCACCTGCTGATGTGCTGAGCAATTCAGGGCTCATCGTATAGCATGAATGAGGAGTTGGAGCAGCATCAATACCCTCTGCATCAGCCAGTTGGTTAAGCTTTCTGACATCTTCCATCACCTTGGGGCATTGCTCCGGTTCTGTACCGAACACTTCCAGAAATGTTCTTGTGTACATCTTATGCCGGGCCTTGACTTTGAATGAGGATTCATCATTGCTGATGTCTGCCATTGCAGAAACTCCGTCATCCCACATTTTGTCCATCCATTTACTCACAAGAGCAGCCTTTACATCATTTCCGGCCCAATCTCTCAAGGCATTGATCTGGTCGATGAATCCAGCCATTCCACTACCTTTGTAAAATTTGCCTTGCAGATGTGACAATTCACTGTGACAATGCGAATTGACAAAGCCGGGAACAAGCGCTACATTCAGAATCTGGTCGGTCTGGGAGCACTGCCCCGTCTTTACAATCCTCCCGTCAGAAGGATCATATTCCACATAGCCATTCCTTATGATGCCTTCACCTTCCAGGGTATAGACATAAGCTGCATTTATTCTTTGCGTTTGAGCCATGATTTTCCTCTTACTCTTTCTTCCTTGTCAACTACTGTCGTATCACCTTTGACAGTCAAAATATTTCCTGAGCCAGCCAGAGAGTCAATCACCGCAAGGCTGTCTGCACGGACCGCCAGAGAATCAATCACTGCAAGGCTGTCTGCCATGGCCAGACTGTCAGCGACTGCCAGAGAGTCAAGATTTTCAATATAGACCATTCTATAGAATCCGTTGGAATCCCATGCCACGGATACACTGTCATAATAATGTATATATGGCTCAACTGACAAGAATGGGAAATGGTCTTCAACCTTGAAGTCTGTAGTAATCTTGAACACTGACTTATAAAGGTCAATTTTCAGCTGTTGAAGCTCCTTGATGCGCTTGTCCAGTATCTCGGCAGATGTCCTCAATATTCTGGAATAACGTTCAGGATCATCCATATATGTTTCAACACTCTTCCTGTAATCAGCAGAAGAGTAACCGTATTTTTCCAGTATGGGTTCGTACACCAATGAGGTATCCGCCATTCTTTTCACACTCGGAGTTGAATTGATCCACTGGTCGGTAACCAGCATCTCAGCATATATTTGCGCCATCTTTCCGCGTGGAATAACCTTGGCCTCCCTGCTACAAGCGAAGAGCAGCAGGAAGGAGGTTATAAGACAGATATTTCGAAGGCAGGTTTTCATCACTATCTGAGCACTGCTCCGAATTCATTCTGGAAAGTAGAAAGAAGTTTGTTCATAACTCTTTCCACATCATTGTCAGTCAAGGTCTTGTCAAGATCCTGAAGGACGAAGCTCATTGCATATTGCTTCTTGCCTGCGGCAATCTTGTCTCCCCTGTAAACGTCAAAGAGGCTTACCTGTTTGATAAGTTTCTTCCCTACCCTCAACGCGCTTGCCCTCAGATCGGCATAATTCACAGATTCATCAAGCAAGAGTGCAAGGTCACGTCTGACTTCAGGGAACTTAGGAAGTTCAGAATATTTTATCTTGTCCCTCTTTACAAGTTCAAAGAGAGCAGGCCATGAAATCTCAGCTGCAAAAACAGGCTGCCTGATACCGAACTGTTTAAGTCTTGCCGGTGAAATTGTTCCCATTACAGCAAGCTGTTTGCCGCTTCCGGGGAGTTTGTAGCACAAACCTTCGGAGAAGAGATCAGAAGGTGCAGCTTCAGTCTGCATTGCATACAAATCGGCTCCGAAACGCTTCAGAAGCAGTTCAAGATAGCCTTTGAGCTGGAAATAATTGCCTTTCCCGGCATCAATTCTCCACGATTTGTCCATCTGGCCGCTGATGAACATTGCAAAGTTAGTCTGCTCCTGATATGACTCAAGACTCTTGCCGTCGCTGCCAGGTATGAGTGAATATACTGAACCATATTCGAAGGTCCTGATATTGCTGGTCTGGCGGTTGATATTATATGCTATCACCTCAAGACCATTGAGCAGAAGGGTCTGCCTCATCACATTCAGGTCAGAACTCAGAGGATTCAATATCCTTACACATCTGTCTTCAGGGAATGTCTTGAGTTTTGAATAATACTCTGATTTTGTCAGGGAGTTGTTCATAGTCTCAACGAATCCGTTGGCAGCCAGAAAATCAGAGACAATCCTTCTGACACGTTCAGGCTCCGGTTTGACTGGGGCATTCACGGACATTCTCATCGCAGAAGGGAGTTCGATATTGTTGTATCCGTAAATCCTGAGAATTTCCTCGACCACGTCGCATTCCCTGTAAACGTCTATCATATATGAAGGGACAGCGACTTTGGAACCATTCTCCGATTTTTCAAGGAAATCATATCCAAGGGCAGAAAGAATGCCCTCAATAGCCTCCTTGCCGATCTTCTTTCCTATGAAATTCTCAATCCTTGCATAGTCAAGTTCAACTTCTTTCCTTGAAATTTTCTCGGGATAGAATTCCTGAACCTTTCCAACTACCTCACCTCCGGCAATTTCCTGGATAAGGAGCACCGCACGTCTTGAAGCATAGTTCACAATCAGCGGGTCTGCACCCCTTTCATATCTGAACGATGCATCAGTCTTCAAGCCATGCCTCTTCGATGTCTTGCGGATTGATACAGGATTGAAATAAGCACTTTCAAGGAAGATGTCAACGGTGGAATCCGTAACACCTGAGTCCTCTCCGCCGAACACACCTGCAAGGCACATTGGTTTTTCTGTATCAGCAATTACAAGGTCAGCAGCCGAAAGTGACCTCTCAACACCGTCGAGAGTAACGAATTTCTCACCTTCTTCAGCCCTGCGGACAACAACTTTCCCACCTCCGATTTTTGATGCATCGAAAGCGTGGAGAGGCTGTCCAGTTTCCATAAGGACAAAATTTGTGATATCGACGATATTGTTTATCGGCCTCAGGCCGATTGAAAGAAGCTTCTTTTGGAGCCATTCCGGAGATGGAGCGACCTTGACGCCTTTGATTGTCGTGCCGGTATATCTCGGAGCACCGTCTGCTGAAAGCACTTCAACAGGGATGGCTTCGCCCTCGCCCTCACGGAATTCATTCACCTCAGGAATGATGAGTTTACAAGGAATATTATTATGAACCAGATATGCATAGAGGTCTCTTGCCACTCCGATATGCGAAGCTGCATCCACCCTGTTAGCAGTCAGTCCAATCTCAATCAGCGCATCTGTCGCAAGGTGAAGATATTCTTTTGCAGGTGTGCCGACAACAGCATCAGGGTCCAGAACCATGATTCCGTCATGGGATGTTCCTATGCCAAGTTCATCCTCGGCACAGATCATTCCGAATGACTCGACACCCCTGATTTTCGATTTCTTTATCTTGAAGTCCTCACCAAGGACGGTTCCCACGGTTGCAAGCAGGACTTTCTGTCCTGTAGCCACATTGGGAGCTCCGCAAACGACCTGAAGAAGGTCTGGAGCTCCGGTGTTCAACTTTGTGATATGGAGATGGTCTGAATCCGGATGATCCACACATTCAACTACTTCTGCTACAATTACTCCTGCAAGCCCACCGGGAATCTCTTCCACAGTTTCAAGAGAATCCACTTCAAGTCCGATTGAGGTCAGGGCCGCAGCAACCTCCTCCGGAGACAGATTGCACTCAAGATAATCCTTGAGCCAGTTATACGAAATCTTCATAATATATCAATCAATTATTTATCCAAATCATCCTTTGAGAAAAGTGCATTCACAAACTCTCTCTTGTCAAAGACTTTCAAGTCATCGATGCCCTCACCTATACCTATGAATTTCACCGGTATATGGAACTGGTCCACAACTCCGACCACAACTCCTCCCTTGGCCGTACCGTCTAGTTTGGTTATGGCCAGGGATGTAATGTCGGTGGCACGGGCAAATTCCTTTGCCTGCTGATAGGCATTCTGACCAGTAGATGCATCCAGTACAAGAAGCACGTCATGCGGAGCATCAGGAATCACTTTGCGCATAACATTCCTGATCTTGGTAAGCTCATTCATCAGATCTATCCTGTTGTGCAGACGACCTGCAGTATCTATGAGCACCACATCCGCTCCTTTTGCAACGGCAGATTTGAGAGTATCAAACGCCACTGATGCCGGGTCTGAACCCATTTCCTGTTTGACAATGTCCACTCCGGCCCTTTCAGACCAGATTGTAAGCTGGTCAACAGCCGCTGCACGGAAAGTATCAGCAGCACCGAGCACGACCTTCAGTCCGCGGGATTTCAGATTGTAGGCAAGTTTGCCGATGGTAGTAGTCTTGCCGACGCCATTGACGCCTACAACCATGATGACATATGGTTTCTTGCTCAGGTCAAAAGGCAGG
The DNA here is from genome assembly GCA_022774085.1 of Bacteroidales bacterium. Lineage (GTDB taxonomy): Bacteria > Bacteroidota > Bacteroidia > Bacteroidales > UBA932 > Cryptobacteroides. The sequence continues at coordinate 7,579 of JALFNZ010000140.1, read as the reverse complement.
ACTGAAGAATCCGTTTGCTCCTGGTTTACATTCAGGAGTGTGGCAATTTCATCCCGGAGCATCTCAACCAGCTCATTCTGGGATACATATTTGTCACGGCTGACACGTTCTTCAAGGCTTTCGATTATCCTCATAGTGGTATCCACACCCATATCCGTAGCCACAAGAGCCTCCTCCATTGCATCCAGAACATCCTCATCAACCTTAGTCTTGCCTATAATAGCCCTGGAAAGCCTGTCGAAGAAGCCTTTATTGGTCTTCTTCACTCCTTTGTCAAAAATACCCATATAATCAAAGTTTAACCTGCAAATATAATCAATATTCGGGGTATAAAAAAGAGGCTGACCAAAAAGTATTGGTCAGCCTCATAAGTATCATTTCGAAATTATTTCTTTGCGAAAAATTCCTTGGTCTTGTCCTCGTCAACGAGTTCCTCAGTGAAGACATAAGCTCCAGTCTTAGGAGACTTGTCCATGCGGATGCACTTAACAACTTTCTTCTGTACACCTGCTTTGAAGGTTGCGACTGCTTTCTTTGCCATAAATCAATTCCTCCGTTATTATTTGATCTCGCGATGAAGAGTTACCTTCTTAAGGAACGGATTGTATTTCATACGCTCCAGACGCTGAGTAGTATTCTTTTTATTCTTGGTAGTGATGTATCTTGAGATACCCGGTACACCGCTTTCTCTCTGCTCAGTGCACTCAAGGATGACCTGCACCCTGTTACCTTTTGCTTTCTTTGCCATAATCCGAAAAATTAAACAAGGTTAATAAATCCTTTTTTCTGAGCGTCTCTTACTGTAGCTTCGAGACCGTTCTTCTCAATATTCCTCATGCCTTTGCACGAAACCTTGAGGGTAATGAACCTCTGCTCCTCCTCTGACCAGAACTTCTTGGTCTTCAGATTGAGGGCGAAAATGCGCTTTGTGCGCCTCTTTGAATGGGAAACGTTGTTTCCTACCATTCTTTTTCTACCTGTAACTTGACAAACCTTTGCCATTGTATATTCTATTTTTATTTAATTCATAATTAGCGGGCTGCAAATATCGCATAAAAAAATCGCAATTGCAAAATTTTATACAAATTTGAAGAACCTCCGCCATCTCACATTTTTGGGGAACTTTTTGTTGGCATCAATTGAAAGCCAGATCAATGCAGGCTTTCCGACCACATGGTCCTCAGGTACGAATCCCCAGTAGCGGGAATCCAGCGAATTGTGCCTGTTGTCACCCATCATGAAATAATAATCCTGAGCGAAAACATATTTAGTTGACTCAACCCCGTTGATGAAAATCTTACCATCCCTGACTTGGAGTTCATTTCCTTCATAAGAAGTGATTATCCTTTCATACAAAGGAAGATTTTCAAGTGTCAGTTCTACCTCTGCTCCTTTCTGCGGTATCCAGAGAGGCCCGAAATTATCTCTGGTCCATTTGAAACTCCCGTTGAAAGGAAAAATAGTAAGATAGGAATCAGGATAGTCAGGAGGCCATACATCGACGTTTCTTGTGACAGAAACTACATTGGAGTATGACTTTACACTTTCAAGCATGCTTGCTGTCAGAGGCATGGCCGGATATCCCGGAAGATTCTGGTCGTACCATAATTCAGCGGTATTGATTCCGAGTTTATCCAATACGACAGGGTTGATTCTCTGTCCGTTGGTCACTACAGTATATGAATTCTGGACTCCATCCCATACTGTCTGTGGCTCAGAATTCACATAAACGTTACCGTCCACAATGCTGATAGTGTCACCTGCAACAGCCACGCAGCGTTTTACATAATGGTCTTTCTTGTCTGAAGGCCGAACCTTCACAGGTCCGTAGTGCTTCACAGCATATTCTCTTCCTAGAGTCCTCACAACGGAATAATAATCATCCGCCGGTGCTTTGACAAGTACTGAATCTCCATTAGGGAAACCGAAGACCACATAATCACCTGCTTTCACATTCGAGAATCCTTTCAATCGCCTGTAATCACTCTGAATCAAGGTCGAGTAGGACTCATGTTTTCCTATCACATTGTGAGTGAACGGTATGGAAAGCGGTGTCTGCGGAAGACGCGGGCCGTAGGCAAGTTTGCTGACGAAAAGATGGTCACCTGTATAAAGTGAACTTTCCATCGACGATGAAGGAATCTTGAAAGCCTGGAAAAAGAAAATATTGATGAATGTCACTACGATGACTGCAAAGATAATCGCATCCAGCCAGTCAAGCAAAGCATTTCTCTTTTCTCCCTCCTTGTATTCCTTCTTCCAGAACAACCATTTCACCTTTTTGGTTATATGGTAGTCAAAGAGTGGAAGGAGTCCGAAAAGCCACCAATAGTTCCCCAACCAGATTACCCACAGCACATAAAGAACGGACCAGAAAATGAAACGGGTCCATTTATTGTGGTATAATTCCTTCAGGTTCATCAACCTAATGTTATTTTACAGAATTGATGATTGCCTCAAATGCCTGAGGATTGTTCATGGCAAGGTCTGCAAGAACCTTACGATTCAAACCGATGTTCTGCTTTGCAATGCGGCCCATGAACTGTGAGTATGTCATACCATACTGACGAGCGGCTGCATTGATTCTCTGAATCCACAATGCACGGAATGAACGCTTTTTAGCTTTACGGTCACGGTAAGCATAGGTAAGACCTTTCTCATAGGTGTTCTTTGCTACCGTCCAAACATTTTTTCTTGAAAGAAAGTTACCGCGGGTTCTCTTAAGAATCTTTTTGCGGCGTGCTCTTGAAGCAACTGAATTTACCGATCTTGGCATAAATTTAACTGTTTTATGGAGGCAGTGTCCGTCGTCGGAGCTTTTCTACTGCATTCCAAGTTTGACATTAATAATGATTTGTAATCCGATACCAGTCGGTATTACATAGCCAACAAAGCTTTTACTCTCTTGACGTCAACATTGGCTACAAGGCCGATGTGAGTCAAATTTCTTTTCTGCTTTTTGGTCTTTTTGGTGAGAATGTGGCTTTTGTAAGCGTGTTTTCTCTTAACTTTTCCCGTTCCGGTAAGTGCAAAGCGCTTTTTTGAACCGGAGTTGGTTTTCATCTTTGGCATAGTTAAATTTTTTGACTGTTAATACTATATTATCCAATCACTTGGACTATTTTTTCTTTACTGGGGAAATCATCATGATCATCCTCTTTCCCTCAAGTTTAGGCATCTGCTCAGCCCTTCCGTACTCCTCGAGTTCAACGGCAAAGCGAAGAAGAAGTTTCTCTCCCTGGTCCGCATAAAGGATGGAACGTCCTTTGAAGAACACAGAGGCTTTGACCTTGGAACCCTCCTGAAGGAATTCCTGTGCATGCTTCAACTTGAACTGAAAATCGTGCTCATCCGTATTAGGACCGAACCTGATTTCCTTAATGACTATCTTGGCTGCGTTGGCCTTCATCTCTTTTGCTTTCTTCTTCTGCTGGTAGAGATATTTCTGATAGTCAAGTATCTTGCACACTGGAGGATCGGCTTTAGCGCTTATCTCCACCAAATCAAGACCAAGACTGTCAGCCAACTTCAAGGCTTCTGATGTAGGGAACACTCCTTGTTCAGGTATGTTTTCTCCTACAAGACGTACACGAGAGACAGTAATCTCTTCATTGATCCTCAATCCGTCATCATCTTTTTTAGAATCGGGTCTTTGAGCTTGACGGCCCTGTGCGTTTGCCGGTTTTGGACCGGTGAATCTGGGACCTGCTGGTTTAAATGGCGTTGCGATAAAATAATCCTCCTATAAGTTTTAAGTTTACTAATATTACGACAGCTGGCTTTCAACCTCTTTGGTAACCAATGAGATGAATGCTTCAACTGACATTGATCCTTCATCTTTTCCGCCCTGTCTTCTGACAGAAACGGTTCCTTCGTTCATTTCCTTCTCGCCGACAATCACAAGGAACGGTATCCTCTGCAACTCGCTCTCACGTATCCTTTTACCGAGTGTTTCATTACGGTTGTCAACAGAGGCGCGAATATCGGAATTATTCAGCAAATCACAAACTTTTTTTGCATATTCCTCATATTTTTCGCTCACAGGGACAATATTTACCTGATCCGGAGTGAGCCACAAAGGAAGTTTGCCGCCGGTGTGCTCAAGAAGAACGGCAACAAATCTCTCAAGGGAGCCGAATGGTGCCCTGTGTATCATTACCGGACGATGCTTCTGGTTGTCGCTTCCGACATATTCAAGTTCAAACCTTTCCGGAAGGTTGTAGTCAACCTGAATTGTTCCGAGCTGCCATTTCCTTCCGATTGCATCCTTGACCATGAAGTCAAGCTTAGGACCATAGAATGCGGCCTCGCCATATTCGACAACGGTATTGAGTCCTTTTTCTGTTGCAGCTTCAATGATTGCAGATTCAGCCTTTGCCCAGTTCTCATCCGTTCCAATATATTTTGACTTGTTGTCCGGGTCACGAAGAGAAATCTGAGCAACATAGTCATTGAAATTCAAGGTTTTGAACACATAAAGAATGATGTCGATAACCTTGCAGAACTCTTCCTTGAGCTGATCCGGACGGCAGAAAAGGTGGGCATCATCCTGAGTGAAGCTGCGGACCCTTGTAAGACCGTGCAACTCTCCGCTCTGCTCATAACGGTAAACGGTTCCAAACTCTGCAAGCCTGAGAGGAAGATCCTTATACGAACGAGGCTTGCTGCGGTAAATCTCACAGTGGTGAGGACAGTTCATCGGTTTGAGAAGATATTCCTCTCCCTCCTGAGGCGTGTGAATCGGCTGGAATGAATCCTTGCCATATTTTGCATAGTGGCCCGAGGTCACGTAAAGTTCCTTGTTTCCGATGTGAGGAGTGATGACCTGAAGATAACCGTATGATTTCTGAAGCTTGCGCAGGAAGTTCTCAAGTCTTTCACGCAAAGCTGTTCCCTTTGGAAGCCACAAAGGAAGGCCCTGTCCGACCTTTGATGAGAAAGTAAAGAGTTCCATCTCTTTTCCAAGTTTGCGGTGGTCGCGTTTCTTAGCCTCCTCAAGCATCTGCAGATACTCGTCAAGCATCGATTTCTTAGGGAAGGTGATACCATAGATACGGGTCATCATGTGACGGGTCTCATCTCCTCTCCAATATGCGCCGGCGATGGATGTGAGTTTTACAGCCTTGATTACGGAAGTATCCTTGAGGTGTGGTCCACGGCAAAGGTCGGTGAAATTACCGTTGGTATAAAAGGTTATCTTACCATCCTCTAGTTCTGAAATCAGCTCACATTTGTATTCGTCGCCTTTCTCAGTGAAGGTCTTCATTGCCTCGTCCTTTGAGACGTCAATTCTTGTAAAAGACTCTTTTGAACGTGCAAGTTCAATCATCTTGTCCTCTACAGCTTTGAGGTCAGCCTCTGTAATCTGTTTGTCACCGAAATCGACATCATAGTAAAATCCGTTCTCGATGGCAGGTCCGATACCGAACTTCACACCTGGATAAATAGCCTCGAGAGCCTCTGCAAGCAGGTGGGAAGAAGAATGCCAGAACACATGTTTTGCTTCGGCATCCTCCCATTTGTGGAGCTTTATTGAAGCATCGGATGTAATAGGGCGGGTGATGTCGTATATTGTTCCTTTTCCTGTGGTGTCATCCGATGTAACAACTGTTGCCGCAAGGACTTCTGCAGCAAGTTTCGGGCTGATACTCTGTGCAATGTCAAAGGCTGAGACTCCGGATTCATACTGTCTCACGCCACCGTCAGGAAATGTAATGTTTATCATAATATCTGTTCATTAAAATACAATCGTGCAAAGTTAACATTTTTCTTTTAATGTTCGCCTATATTCCAAAATATATAGTACCTTTGTTCATGTAAACTAAACAAATAGTCATGTCTGTACTGAAGAATACTCAAATACCGGAAACAAAACTTCGCACAGCTAATGCAGCATTTATTTCAGCATTAATATTTGGTCTGATTTCCGGAGCATATCTCATAATAACACAATTCATCTCCACCTGCAGCATGCCATCATTCCTGACGGGCATCTTGAGTTTCATCCTCTGGTGTGCCAAGTTCTTCGGTTGTATATGGCTGATGATGGCGGTGATGAAAAGAGTCGTTGAAATTAATCCGGAAGCAACCGGAAAGACTACCTTTCTTGTCGGTCTGACGATTTCTTTCTTCTCTGCCGTTTTCTATGCAGGCATATCACTGCTGAATATGACGCTGATCAATCCTGATCTGATTTCCGAGCAGATGGATGCCGTGATGCAGATTTATGGCAAAATGCTGGATTCTAACTCTTTGAGGGTGCTGGACCAGATGATGGCAAGTTTGCCTGAATATACATTCTTCTCCAATATCATCTATTGTACATTATACGGCACTGTTCTCTCTGCGATTCTATCCCGCAAGATTCCTTCAAGAGATCCTTTTGCTGATATCAAATAATTTGGACCATGACAGATAATTATAAAAAAGACCTTTCTATAATCATTTCATTGTTCAATGAAGAAGAGTCTCTGAGTGAACTTGTTGAATGGATTGAAAAAGTCATGCTCAAGGAAGGATATTCCTATGAGTTGATTATGGTTGACGACGGAAGCAGAGATGGTTCGTGGAAGAAGATAAAGGAACTGGCTGAGCGCAACAAGGATATCAGAGCTGTGTCTTTCCGCAGGAACTATGGTAAATCGGCAGCATTATTCACTGGATTCAATCTGGCTGAAGGAAGGGTTGTCGTAACGATGGATGCAGACCTTCAGGATTCACCTGAGGAAATCCCTCAGATGTATGATATGGTAGTCAATCAGGGTTACGATATCGTTTCTGGCTGGAAACAGCACAGGAAAGATAATAAGCTTACCAAGAATCTGCCATCAAAACTTTATAATGCTACTGCAAGGTGGATTACCGGGATTAAGCTTCATGACATGAACTGTGGTCTGAAGGCTTACAAGAATGAAGTCATTAAGAATATTGAGGTTTATGGTGAAATGCACAGATATATTCCATATCTCGCAAAGAATGCCGGATTTGACAGAATTACCGAGAAACCGGTATATCACCAGAAAAGGAAATATGGGAAAAGTAAATTCGGTCTGGAAAGATTTGTAAATGGTTTCTTGGATTTGCTTTCTCTCTGGTTCCTGAGCACTTTTGGGAAGAAACCAATGCATTTCTTTGGCTTTACAGGTCTTGTTACCTTCTTTATTGGTGGAATTATCGCCGTCTGGCTTATCATAGAGAAACTGGTGAATCAGGCACATGGTCTCCGATTCAGACCAGTAACGGACCAGCCTCTATTTTATCTGGCCCTTGTTGCCTTGGTAATCGGTACAATGCTCTTCCTTGCAGGATTCATCTGTGAAATGATATCGCGCAACAGCAGCGAACGCAATCACTATAATATTCGCGAAACTATCTGAGTGAGGATATCCACCAAAATTGTCATAGGATTTCTCCTTACAAAAAACACCACCGTTCGGGACTGCAATACAAAAAACACCCTGACATCGTAAGATATCAGGGTGTTCAAAAAAAGTGGCAGCTACCTACTCTCCCACCTGGTGGGGCAGTACCATCGGCGATGGTGAGCTTAACTTCTCTGTTCGGAATGGGAAGAGGTGGA